>NZ_JBHXTO010000093.1:0-38263 GCF_042677425.1 Streptomyces sp. NPDC127119
AGGGCGTCGACGCGGAGCGTCGGCAACCGACGACAACGCCGCAGATGTGCGTGCCACACCCCGCGTCTTCGCCGTGATCGACCGGACAGGTCCTAACCGTTGAAGCGGTCCGGGTCGAAGCCCGTCCGCTCGTTCCGGTTCAGGGCGCTGATCTCACCCATGTCGCCCTCGCTGAGCTCGAAGCCGAAGAGGTCGAAGTTCTCCTCGATCCGCTTCTGGGTGACCGACTTGGGAAAGACGATGTCCCCACGCTGGATGTGCCAGCGCAGCGTCACCTGGGCCGGCGACTTGCCGACCCGCTCCGCGATGCGGTTGATGGTCGGATCGTCGAGGACCTTGCCCTGCGCGATGGGCGACCAGGCCTCGGTGGCGATCTCGTGCTCGGCACCGAAGGCCCTGACCTCGTCCTGGGTGAGGTAGGGGTGCACCTCGATCTGGTTCACCGCGGGCACCACGTCGCTGCCCTCCAGCAGTCGGCGCAGATGGCGCGGCTGGAAGTTGGAGACGCCGATGGCCTTGGCCCGGCCGGAACGGTAGACCTCCTCCAGGGCCTGCCAGGTCTCCACGAACTCGCCCTTGGCGGGCAGCGGCCAGTGGATGAGGAAGAGGTCCAGATAGTCGAGGCCCACGGCCTCCAGAGTGCGGTCGAACGCCTGGAGAGCGTTGTCGTGCCCGTGGGCGTCGTTGTTGAGCTTGCTGGTCACGAAGACGTCGGCGCGATCGAGACCGGAGTCCCGGACCGCCTGGCCGACCTCCTTCTCGTTGCCGTACATCTGCGCCGTGTCGATGTGCCGGTAGCCGGCCTCCAGCGCCGCCAGCGTCGTCTCGCGGGTGTCCTCCGGCGGGATCTGGAAGGTGCCGAAGCCGAGCTGCGGGATCTGCACGGCGTTGTTGAGGGTGATGGCGGGTACTGCGGTCACGGGAACTCCTGTGGTCGCGGTTTCAAGAGGCATGGGGGTGTGGCGGGGGCAGGACTCGGTGGGGTGGGGTTCGGCGGGCGGGGCCCGGTGGGATGGGGCTCGGTGGGGTGGGGGCCGGTCAGCCCGCGATGCCGCTCAGCTCCGCGTCCGGCGGCAGGATCCGTACCAGCTTGCGGTTCACGAATTCCTGCATGCCGAGCTTCGAGAGCTCGCGTCCGTAGCCGGAGCGCTTGATGCCGCCGAACGGCAGGTCGGGCTGGGTCGAGGTGGGGTGGTTCACCCAGACCATGCCGGTCTCGACGCGCTCCGCCACCCTGCGGCCCCGCTCCACGTCGGCGCAGAACACGGAGCCGCCGAGTCCGTACTGGCTGTCGTTGGCCAGCGCAATCGCCTCGTCCTCGTCGGCGACGCGGTGGACCACCGCGACCGGCCCGAAGAGCTCTTCGGCGTAGGCGCGCATGCCCGGCTTGACGCCGGTGATGATCGTGGGTTCGACGAAGGCGCCCGGCCGGTCGATCCGGTGGCCGCCGGTGACGAGTTCCGCGCCCTGGTCGACCGTCTCGCGGATCTGGTCGGCCAGGTCGGAGGCCGCCTGCTCCGAGGAGAGCGGCCCGATGGTGGTCGCCTCGTCGGAGGGGTCGCCGGGCCGCAGCTCCTCGAACCCGCGGCGCAGCCCGTCCACGAAGTCGTCGTACACGTCCTCCAGCACGATGAACCGCTTCGAGGCCACGCAGCTCTGGCCGGTGTTCGCCATCCGGCCCGCCACGGCGGCCCCGACCGTGCGCTCCAGGTTCTCGCCGTCGAGGACGATGAACACGTCGCTGCCGCCGAGCTCCAGCAGACTGGGCTTGAGGTTCCGCCCGGCGCGCTCGGCCACCTGGGCGCCCGCTCCCTCGCTGCCGGTCAGGGAGGCTCCGCGCACGACAGGGCTGTCGATGATGCGCGAGATCTCGTCGTGGTTGACGAACAGGTTCGTGTAGACGCCCGCGGGGGCCTGTGCGTCGCGGAACAGCGACTCCAGCGCCAGCGCCGACTGCGGGCAGATGCCGGCGTGCTTGACCAGCACCGTGTTGCCCAGCACCAGATGGGGGCCCGCGAAACGGACCACCTGGTAGAGCGGGAAGTTCCACGGCATGACGCCCAGCAGGACACCGAGGGGCTCGTTGACGAGGTACGCCTCCCCCTCCTCCACGTCGAGCGGTTCGGCCGCGGCGAAGTCCGGCCCGTGCTGTGCGTAGTACCCGAGGATCGACGCGGCGAGATCGACCTCACCGCGCGCCTCGGAGATCAGCTTCCCCATCTCCAGGGTGATGAGCTGGGCCAGCTCTTCCTTGCGCTCCTTCATCAGCTCGCCCGCACGGCCCACGACGGCGGCGCGCTCCGCGATCGGCCGCCCCCGCCATGCGTGGAACGCCTGGTCGGCCGTCTCAAGCGCCGCATCGACCTGTCCGCCCTCGATGGCCGGGAACTCCTTGAGGGTCTCCCCGGTGGCCGGGTTCACGGTCACGAACGAGCTCTTGTGCTGGCCTGACATGAAATCTCCAGAACGACGAGGAAGGGCGGGCCCGGACGGAACCTCGCGTTCCGCCCTGGTGCCGGGTACCCGACACGAGAATGCGAAACAGTTCATATGAGCTAAAAGGGTGCGCCGGGTGTGGACAGGCCCGTTTCCCTGCGCGTCCTGCCTACGCGTCCTGCCTTCTCGTCTTCGCTACGCGTCCCGCGCGCGCAGCAGCCAGCCGCCCGCGGTCATCGCGCCGGCCGCCCACAGGGCCAGGACGCCCAGGCCCTGCCAGGGGCCTATCGGCAGGTCGCCGACGCGCACGGTCGTCTGGACGGCGAGGCCGGCCGTCATCGGGGCGATCTGCTGGAGGTGGCGCTGCCAGTCCGGATCGGCGACCGCCTGGGCCAGTACCGGGAAGACGAACAGCAGGGCGAGGACGATCCCGACGGCGGTCGCCAAGTTCCGTACGACCACGGCGACGCCCAGGCTGAGCAGGCCGATCAGCACGAGGTAGAGGACCGAGCCCACGGCGGCCCGCAGCGTCGCCCCGTCGGTCGACGACAGGGCCGTGAAGCCGTGTTCCTCCGTGAAGCCGCGCCCTGGCTGCACGAGGCCGGCGATCAGCAGGGAGCCGAGGACGGCGACCGTTCCCGCCACCAGCAGCACCGCGGTGAGCACGGCGGACTTCGAGCAGAGCACCGTCAGGCGGCGCGGCACCGCGGTGAGCGTCGTCCGCATCATGCCGGTGCTGTACTCGTCGCCGACCGTCAGCACCGCGACGATCGCGACGACGACCTGGCCGACCAGTACGCCGGAGAGGCCGAGCCGCGCCGGGTCCCCGCCGCAGCCGGTGGCGTCGCACCTGGAGGTCATGGTCACCGCGGCGCCGACCGCGAGGGTCAGCACGACCATGCCGAGCGTCAGCAAGCCGTTGCTCGCGTCGGTCCGCAGCTTCGTCCACTCGGCACGTCCGGCGGCTTTCACGCGTCCCTCCGGCGGAGCAGGACCACGGCGGCGGCGAACGACGCCGCCGTATAGGCGCACAGGACGGCGAGGCCGGTCCAGGGGGCCAGCGGGAAGTACCCGGACGAGGGCGCGTAGACGGTGACGACCTGGTCGTAGCGCTCGACGCTCTGCTGGATGGCGAAGCCGGCGGCGGGAGTGACCCTCAGCAGCCACCGCGAGGCCCCGGCGGGCAGTACGGACGCGGTCGCGAGGAGGTAGGGCAGCACCATGCCGACGACGACCACGGTGACGGCCACGACACCGCGCCGCAGGATGGCGCCGACGGCGAGGGCGAGGACGCTCGCGGCGGCGAGCAGCAGGCCCGTCCCGACGACGACGCGCAGTCCGGTGGCCGTCGGTACCGTCAGGACGGGGAAGCCGCCTGCCTCCGACCGCTGTCTCCCGAGGGGGACCATGACCGCCGCGGAGACCACGCCGACGAGGAAGGCCACGGAGCCGGCCACCAGGCCCTTCGCCACCAGGACGCGGCCCCGGCGCGGGCCGGCCGCCAGGGTCAGGCCGATCAGGCCCCGGCGGTACTCGACGGTGATGCAGCCCGCGCCCACGACGACCATGATGATCAGTCCGGCGAACGCGCCGACGAGGAAGTTCTCGATGGTCCGTACGCCGCTGGTGGCGGGGCCGCCGACGACGGGCGCGATGTCGCCCGCGCCGGTCACCTCGAAGCCGCCGCCGGAGGGGGTGGCTCCGCCCTGGGTGTCCCGGCTGTAGCTCGCGGAGGTGCCGGCGTCCCTGCCGATCTGATCGCTCGCCCAGGCGCCGCCGGTCCACCGGCCGCCCAGCGTGACCCGGTCGAAGGTGCCGGTGGCGACGGCCGGGGCGAAGCCCGTTCCGGTGCCGGTCTCCTCCTCGACGGACGGCGAGGTCACGAACAGTCCGACCTCCGGTGTCGCCGAGAGGCCGGACAGGTCCGCTCGGCCCACCTCGGTCCACCTCGAACCGTCGGCCGACTGGTAGCCGGTGAGCGAGTCGCCGGTGCGCCGCAGGCGCAACCACCGCGGAGCCTCCTCGGAGACCGCTCCGGTCGCCCCGGTCGCCCCGGTCGTCCCGGCGATGTCGTGCGTGTAGTCGTACTGCATCCGCACGCCGTGCCTGCCCGTGACCATCATCGCCGCGTACGACGACCCCTGGTCGAGGCTGTCCTTCACGATGACCCCGGCCTTCGCCCACGGTGCGAGGCCGCTCGTGCTGTCGTCCGGGTTCGTCGGGACGACGCCGGTCAGTGAGGACACCGAGACGGTGATGCTGCCGTCGCCGCGGAGCTTCTGGTGGACGAAGTAGAAGCTGTCGTTGACCGCTTGACCGCCGGGGCCGACGGGCAGCGCGGAACTGCCGTTCGGAGCGGCCTTGTTGTCGGCTGCCGTGGCGAGCAGGCCCACCAGGCAGATGACCAGTACCGCGCCGACCGCGCTCCACACCCAGCCCCGTACCGTACGGAACTTGGTCCACTCCGCGTGCAGGAGCCGTCCGAAGCCGCCACGGCCCGGCCGTGCGGTCGTGCGGGGCGGTGCCGACGTGGCGGTCATCGGCCGGCCTCCTCGGGAACGGCACCGCGGTACTGCACGGCGTCCCGGGTCAGCTCCATGTACGCCTCCTCCAGCGAGGCGCGGTGCTCGGAGATCTCCGAGAACGGCACCGCGTTCCGGCTGAGGAGGGACACCACGTTCTCCGGGGGCAGCCCCGTCACACTGATCGTGTCGGCCCCGGTGGAGCTCACGGTGGCGCCCGAGCGGGCCAGCACCGTCATGGCCCGGGCGAGCGCGGACGTCCGCAGGGTCACCCTGCCCCGGGACATCGACGCCAGCAGTTCACGCACGCTCATGTCGGCGACGACCTTGCCGCGTCCGACGACCACCACATGGTCGGCGATGTCCTGCAGTTCGCCCATCAGATGGCTGGAGACCAGCACGGCCCTCCCCTGTCCGGCCAGTGAGGCGAGAAAGCCCCGCATCCACCTGATTCCTTCGGGGTCCAGGCCGTTGAAGGGCTCGTCGAGCATGACCACCGGGGGGTCTCCGAGGAGGGCTGCCGCGATGCCGAGGCGCTGCCTCATCCCCAGGGAGAAGCCGCCCGCCCTGCGCCGGGCCGCGTCCTGGAGACCGACCTGCCGGATCACCTCGTCGACCCGCCCGGCGCCCAGCCCCTGGGAGTGGGCCAGCCACAGCAGATGGTGGCGGGCGGTACGGCTCGGCTGCACGGCCGCGGCGTCCAGCAGCGCCCCGATGTGGGTGAGCGGGGTCCGCAGGTCCCGGTAGCGGCGCCCGCCGACCAGTGCGGTTCCCTCGTCGGGGCGGTCCAGGCCGAGGATGACGCGCATGGTCGTGGACTTGCCGGCGCCGTTCGGCCCGACGAAGCCCGTGACCTGTCCCGGCCTGACGTCGAACGTCATCCCGTCCAGCGCCCGGGTGCTTCCGAAGTGCTTGCGCACGTCCCGGACTTCGATCCTCGCGTCCGACCCGTCGATCGCCTTCTCCATGTCCGCAGACTAGGGAGGAGGGGGTGGCCGGGTCGTCACGGCCAGGAGCCATGTTCCGCCTCACTCACAGGAGCCAGTACGCGGTCGGTCCGTCCCTCACGGGAGGGACGGACCAGGTGGGACGGAACAGGTGGGGCGGACCGGGTGCTGTCCGAGGGTGGCGGCTGACGTGCGACCGCCCGGTCACGCCACTGCGGCGCGGTCACGCTATTGCGGCCTGCGGGTGCCGGGCACCACAAGTCCCGTCTCGTACGCGGCGATCACGGCCTGCGTACGGTCGCGCAGCGCGAGCTTCCCGAGGATACGGCTGACGTGTGTCTTCACCGTCTCCTCGCCGACGACCAGCCTGGCGCCGATCTCCGGGTTGGAGAGGCCCTCGGCGACGAGCAGGAGGACCTCTCGCTCGCGTGCGGTGAGCGCCTTCATGCCGGGCGGCGGTGTGGTGTCGGGTCTGGCGGGCATCAGCGCGAACTCGCTGATGAGCCTGCGGGTGATGCCGGGCGCGAGCAGCGCGTCCCCGGCGGCGACGACACGTACGGCGTCGAAGAGCCGTTCCGCGGTCACCTCCTTGAGGAGGAAGCCGCTGGCTCCGGCGCGCAGCGCGTCGTACACGTACTCGTCGAGGTCGAAGGTCGTCAGGATCAGGACGCGCGGTGCGTCGACGCCGTCGGGCGAGGAGCCCACGAGCTGTCGGGTGGCCTCGATGCCATCCATCTCGGGCATGCGGATGTCCATGAGGACCACGTCCGGGGAGACCTCGTGGCAGACCCGTACCGCTTCCGCTCCGGAGGACGCGGTCCGTACGACGGTGAAGTCGGCCTGGCTGTCGAGCAGCGCGGCGAAACCGGTGCGGACCACGACGTGGTCGTCGGCGACGACGACCCGGATCGGCGAGGACGGGCTGGTCATGAGATCTCTTCCGTCATGGGGGCTCTGGCATCGCGAGGACTCCGGCATCGCGAGGGCTCTGGTGTCATCGGGGTTCCGGTGCCTTGACGGGGAAGCGGGCGTCGACGACGAAACCGGTGCCGCCGAACCCCGGGCCGGTGTGGACGTCGCCGCCGACCGCGGACGCGCGTTCGCGCATGCCGAGCAGGCCGTGTCCGCCGGTGGGCCGCTCGCGCGGCGGTCCCGGGCCGTTGTCGCGGACGCGCAGGTGCAGCGCTTCGTCGGCGTAGACGAGTTCCACGTCGACGGCGGCGCCGGTGGCGTGCTTGCGGGCGTTGGTGAGGGATTCCTGGACGATGCGGTAGGCGGCGAGTTCGATGCCGGGGTCCAGCGCGCTCGGTGAGCCGCTGAGGACGAGGCGGATGGATGCAGCGGACGCCTTGCGCGCCTCTTCGAGCAGTTCGTGGAGCTGTGCCAGGTCGGGCTGCGGCCTGCGGTCGCCGCCGGCGACGGACCCGGTGTCCTCGCGGAGCACGCCGAGCAGTCGGCGCATCTCGTTCAGGGCCGCGCGGGCGGTGTCCCCGATGCCGAGCAGTCGTTCGGCTCCCTCGGCGGGCATGCCCGGAGTGGCTATTCGGGCCGTCTCGGCCTGTACGGCGATCATGGAGATGTGGTGGCCGACGACGTCGTGCAACTCCCTGACGATGCGCACGCGTTCGCCCCGTGCGGCGTTCTCCCACCGCGTGCCGTCCATGACCTCGCGGATGGCGCTGTGCCGCCGGTTCTGCTCGTGGGAACGGGCGGCCAGTCCGGCGAAGGCGGCCAGCGGGGCCAGTGCCGCGACGAGCACGACCCGTACGCACTGGCCGGTGTCGTCGGGGCCGGTGAGGGCCAGGACGAGGAAGGGCGTGCCGAGGAGTGCCGCGGGCAGGACGGAGCCGCCGCGGCCGAGCCGGTACTGGGCGACGAGCTGGGCGGCCAGGCCCGCCACGGTCAGCGTCCCGAAGATCAGCAGCGAGCCGATGCTCGCCGTGGTGACGGTGACCCCGGCCGCCAGGGGTCGCAGAAAGGCGAGCGGCAGGGCGGTCGACAGGCACAACAGCCCGACCACCATGGCGAACTGCACGCCCGTGACGCTGCCGTGCGGGTCGGCCCGCGCGGTGGCGTCGGCGAACAGCCGGGGTACCGACCCGTGGGCGCCGACGAACTCGGCGAGCGATTCCACGACGGCGGCCGGCCCGAGCAGGGCCCCTAACAGCGCGCCCACGTGCGGGAGTTCGGACACTCGCCGTCGCGTCGCGATCCAGGTGTCACGCCAAGCCGTCGCACGGGGCACGCCGGTCAGTATGGCAGTCGGGACTCTTCGGGATCATCCCTCCAGCGGGCGATGACGTCGTCCCCCGCGCGAGGGACGAAGCCGTCAGTGGCCGGGGCGGGGACCCGCCGGCCGATCGGGCGCGCACCCCGGCCGGACCGTCCCGGGACTGCCCGAGCCCGCGCACGCAGCCCTCATGAACCCCTCGCGCACCCCTCGCACCCCGGCTGTAACATGAACGTGATCTGGGGCGAAAGGACATCGATGCACGCCGGGGACGAGGCCAACTCTCTTGAGACGGCGACGAAGCAGTTCACCGCGGCGCGCCCCCAGCTCTTCGGAGTCGCCTACCGCATGCTCGGCAGCGCCGCGGAGGCCGAGGACGTCCTCCAGGAGACGTGGGTGCGGTGGCAGAACGCCGACCGCACGAACATCGTCGAGCCGACCGCCTTCCTGACCACCGTGGCCACCCGCCTCGCGATCAACACGGCCCAGTCCGCCCGCGTACGCCGCGAGACGTACATCGGGCCGTGGCTCCCCGAGCCGGTCGACACCAGCCTCGACCCGCACCTGGGGGCGGAACGCGCCGAGGCGGTCGAACTCGCGGTCCTCCATCTCCTGGAGAAGCTGAACCCGGTGGAGCGGGCCGCCTACGTCCTGCGGGAGGCGTTCGACTACCCCTACCGGCAGGTCGCGGACATCCTGGAGACGAGTGAGGCCAACACCCGCCAGCTGGTGAGCCGGGCGCGCAAGCACCTGGCCACCGAGCGGAGGGAACAGGTCAGCCCCGGCGAGCACCGGAGGCTGCTGACGGTGTTCCTGACCGCGGCGCAGACCGGCGATCTGAAGTCGCTCGAAGACGTCCTCGCGGCGGACGTCGTCAGCTACTCCGACGGTGGAGGGGTGCGCGGCGCCTCGCGGATCGCGGTGGTCGGACGCCTGCACGTCTCCCGGTACCTCGCCGCCTTCGCGCCGCGGTTCTGGCCGCAGTCGGACGCCAGCTGGGTCGAGGCCAACGGCCGCCCGGCCGTCGTCGTGCGGTCCGGCGGACACGCCGTGGCCCTGCTGTCGGTGGACGTGTCGGCGGAGGGCATCGACCGGATCATGTGGGTCATGGCCCCGGACAAGCTCCTGCCGTACGTGGCGTCGCTGGACGACCGGGCGGACGGTGGGGCTGACGACCAGGCGGCCGACCGGACGGACGGCTGAGCGGACATCATCCGGTGGAGCCCCCGCCGGGGTTCCACCGGTTCAGCGGCGGCTTCGTACCAGCAGGTACAGGAAGTACGGCGTGCCGATCACGGCCGTCATCAGGCCCGCGCCCAGCTGGGCGGGCGCGATGACCGTGCGGCCGAGGAGGTCGGCCGTGCAGACGAGCGCGGCGCCCAGCAGGACGGACACCGGCACCACCCGCACATGGCGTCGGCCCACGAGGGCGCGGGCCGCGTGCGGTGCCACCAGGCCCACGAAACCGATGGTGCCGGCCGAGGCGACGGCGGTCGCGCTGAGCAGGACACCCACCGCCAGGAAACCGAGCCTGGCCCGGGACAGCGGCAGGCCGAGGAGACGTGGGGTGTCCTCGTCGAGGGAGACGAGGTCCAGTTCGGTGCGCCGGGCGAAGGCGACGACGAGGCCCAGCACCAGCACGAGTGCGACGGGCAGCACGTCCGGCAGGGTCCGGCCGTACGTCGAACCGGACAGCCAGGTCAGCGCCTTCGTGGCGTTGAACGGGTCCGTGAGCACGATCAGCAGACTGATCAGCGCGGCGGTTCCGGCGGCGACGCCGATGCCGACGAGGACCAGCCTGTTCTGCTGGTAGCCGCCGCGGGCGGCGAGCCCGAAGACGACGACGGAGGTCACCGCGGCGCCCGCGAACGCGGCACCCGCGACCCCCCAGGTACCGGCGACGGGCGCGGTCGTGACGAGGAGCACGGCGCCGAGCGCGGCGCCGCCGGACACGCCCAGGACGCCCGGTTCCGCGAGCGGGTTGCGGGTCACGGCCTGGACGAGCGTGCCGGCCAGGGCGAGCGCCGCGCCCGCGCACAGGGCCGCGAGGACGCGGGGGACGCGGGTTTCGAGGATGAAGGACACGCCTCGGCCGGCCCGGCCCTGCGCCCAGTTGGCGAGGTCGCCGAGCAGGAGTTTGCTGTCGCCGAGCAGGGCGCCGGCGATCGTGACACCGACGACGACGGCGACGAGACCGGCCAGGGTCACCAGGAACGCGGTCCGGCCGGGGATGCGTATCCGGTCAGGGGCCTCGGCTCCGGAGGTGTCCCGCAGCCGCAGGGCCATCGCCACCAGGAACACGGCGCCGACCAGGCTGGTGACGACGCCGGTGGGCACGGCGACCGCCCGGTCCGAGGGGACGAGGGCCCGGAGCAGCACGTCCGAGCCGAGGACCAGCACCGCGCCGACGAGTCCCGCCACCGGCAGGGTCGTACGGGCGCGGGCGAAGCCCCTGAGCCTGCGGGCGAGCGG
The DNA here is from genome assembly GCF_042677425.1 of Streptomyces sp. NPDC127119. NCBI lineage: Bacteria > Bacillati > Actinomycetota > Actinomycetes > Kitasatosporales > Streptomycetaceae > Streptomyces > Streptomyces sp. NPDC127119. The sequence goes on from NZ_JBHXTO010000093.1 coordinate 10,608, forward strand.
ACGCACCAGGGCCGGTGCGCACAGGCCGACGAAGCCGATGGGTCCGGCGAGTGTGACCGCCGCCGCGGACAGCAGCGAGGCCAGGACGACCACCGTGACGCGGGTGGCACGGACCGGGACGCCGAGGCCGCGCGCGGCGTCGTCGCCGAGGGCGAGCGCGTCGACGCGGCGTGCCACCAGCAGCAGCCCGGCGATCCCCAGCAGGGCGATGGGCAGCATCTGGAGGACGCCGTCGAAGCCGTTCTGGCTGATGCTGCCCTGGTTCCACTGGTAGAGGCCCTCGGTCTGCTCCGGGAACAGCAGGAGCAGACCCTCCGTGACGGAGTTCAGCCCCAGGGCCAGCGCGGTACCGGCGAGGACCAGTCGTACGGTGCCCGTGCCGAGACCGGACAGGGCGAGTACGACGGCCGCGGCGAGGAGTCCGCCGGCGAAGGCGACGCCGGACGACGCGAGCAGCGGCAGCGAGACGCCGGTGGCGCCGACCAGGCCGAGCGCCAGATACGAACCGGCGTTCACCGCGAGGGTGTCGGGTGAGGCGAGGACGTTGCGGCTGACGGCCTGCAGTACGGCGCCCGCCACGCCCAGGATGACGCCGACCAGGATGCCGGCGGCCATCCGCGGCAGCCGGGAGGCGATCACCACGGACGCGTCGGCCCCTTCGCCCTGCCCGATCAGGGCCTTGAACACCTCGGCCGGTCCGACGGCTGCGGTGCCCTGGGTGATGTCGACGATCCCGAGGGCCACGACCAGGAGGACGAGCGCGGCCGTCACCGCGACCGCGCCCGCCCGGGACGTGGCCGTCGACGGGCGGGTGACGGGGGAGGTTGCGGTGACGGCCATGGCTCCGTTGCTTCTGCTGCTTCTGCTTCGCCGGCTGGTGTCTCTGTTGCTACTTCGTCAGCGCGGCGACGAGAGCGTCGATGTACGCCGACATCGAGCCGGGGCCGCCGAACATCCAGATGCCGTCGTCCAGCCGGTGCACGTCACCGGACTTCACGAACGGCAGGGACTTCCACACGGCGTTCTTCGCGAGCACGCCGGTGAACGGGGTGGCGGTCTTGTCGTCGTCGTTGCCGATGTACGCGAACTGCGTGTCCTTCGGCAGGTCGGTCAGGCCTTCGACGTCGGTGGACCCGAGACCGTAGGCCGCGTCGCCCTTGACCTTCCACGCGTTCTTCAGGCCGAGGCGCTTGTTGACGGACCCGATGAGGGAACCGTCGGTGTACGGGCGCAGGGTGACCTGGTTGGAGGTGACGTAGCCGTCGGCGAAGGCGATGTCCGTGCCCGCGAGGCCGGCGTCGGCGAGGGCCTTCTTGCCCTCGGTGAGCTTGGCCTCGAAGTCCTTGCGGGCCGTCTCGGCCTGGCCGGTGGTGCCGGTGGCCTTGGCGATCAGGTCGAGGTTCGCCAGCATCCGACCGATCTGGTCCGAGCCGTCGGCGGACTTGATCTCCAGCACCGGGGCGACCTCGCGCAGCTGCTTCACGGCCGCGGGCGCCAGGTCGGAGGAGGCCAGGATGAGGTCGGGCGCGAGGGCGGCGACGGTGTCCATGCTGGGCTCGCCGCGCGTGCCGATGTCCTTCGGCTCGTTCTTCAGCGGGACGGCGGAGTCCCAGGTGTTGTAGCCCTTGACGTCGGAGACGCCGACCGGGTCGACGCCGAGGGTGACGAGGCTCTCGACCTCGTTCCACTCGGTGGCGACGACCTTGGTGGCCGGGCCGTCGAGCGTGAGCTTCTTGCCGGAGCCGTCGGTGAGGGTGATGGCCTCGGACGTCTTCTTCTCGGTCTTGTCGGCGGCAGGCTCGGTGGTGCCGCAGGCGGCGAGGGTGAGCGCCGCGGCGGTGGTGGCGGCCGCGGTGAGCAGGAGGCGTCTCATGAGGTGGTGCCGAGCCTTTCGGTTCGAGTGCGGCGGGTGTGCCGGGTGTGGTGTCGGCCGATCGGGCGGGTGCGCAGCCGGCCGGTGAGGGGGTCGTGGTCCACGTCGATGCGGATGCCGTAGACGGCGGTGAGGCGTTCGGGGGTGAGGACGTCCTCGGGCAGGCCGTCGGCGACGACGCGGCCCGCTTCGAGCAGGGTGATCCGGTCGGCGATGGCCGCCGCCTGGTCGAGGTCGTGCAGGACGACTCCGACGGCGATGCCGTGGTCGTCGGCCAGGTCGCGGACGAGGTCGAGGAGTTCGACCTGGTAGCGCAGGTCGAGGTAGGTCGTCGGCTCGTCGAGCAGCAGTACGCCGGTCTCCTGGGCGAGGCAGCTCGCGAGCCACACGCGCTGCAGCTGGCCGCCGGAGAGGTGGTCGGCGCCGCGCCCGGCGAGGTCCGTGACGCCGGTCAGCGCGAGCGCGCGGTCGATCGCGGCGGACGCGTCCGGGTCGGGCCGGCCGAAGCGGCCCCGGTAGGGGTAGCGGCCGAACTCGACGACGTCCCGCACGGTCAGTCCGCCGGGGGTGGGGCGGCCCTGGGTCAACAGGGCGACGTGCCGCGAGAACTCACGGGCGCTCAGGGCGAGGCCGTCGGTCCCGGTGTCGATGCTGAGCGTGGCGTGGCGGGCGCGCTGCAGACGGGCGATCGTCCGCAGGAGCGTCGACTTGCCGCTGCCGTTGGGGCCGACCAGGACGGTCACCTCACCGGGCCGCAGGGCGACCGCCGCGTCGTGCACGACGTCGACGCCGTCGTACGCGACGGTCACGTTCGTGGCCGACAGTTGGTGACCGCGAAGACGCGGGGTGTCGGCTGTTTCTTCACCAGATCTCACCGGACGAAGGTTAGCCTACCCTTATTTCGATTGAGCAGAGGGTGCCGTACACGGGTTCGACCGGCGCACCGGCGGCCCTTCGACCAGCGAGCCGATCAGCCGGTCAGTCGGCTTGCCGGTCAGTCGATAGGTCGACAGGTCGATCAGTCGGTCGGCCAGGACTCCGGGTTCCACACGCCCGAGCGCCGCAGCGACGCCGGGCAGTGCAGATAGATCTCGTCGATCTCCAGGACCAGGGCCAGCGCGGGACGCTGCCCCTTCACCGTCATCGCGTCGAAGAACGGGGCGTCGGAGAGGATGCGGGCCCGGCCGTTGACCCGCAGGACCTCTTTGCTGCCGGGTATCAGGTAGAGCAGACCGGCGTGCGGGTTGTCGAGGATGTTGTGGAAGCTGTCGCCCCGCCGGTTCCCGGGCCGGTCGGGCAGGGCGAGCGTGCCGGAGTCGAGGACGTGCGTGAAGCCGGGGGCGTCCCCACGCGGGGAGACGTCGCAGTTGCCGTGCGAGTCGGAGGTGGCCAGCAGGCAGAAGGGCGAGCGGGCGATGATGCCCCGGTCCTGGTCGGCGAGCCGGTCGTGGACCTTCTCGATCACGATGGGCCAGGGCTCGCCGAGCAGCTCGCGCAACTCGGCGCCCGACCCCAGTTCGACCCAGCCTTCCCGGCCCTCTTCCCGGCCCTCCCCGGTCACGGTGTCCGGCCCTGTTCCGGCGGTGTCGATCGTGTGCGGCAAGGCCGACTCCAAACATGCGTGCATCCGGCGGGTACAAGTAGTTGCACGCAGAACATTATCTGACGTCGTTAGGCATGCCTTACCTGAGTGACGCCCGAGGCAGCCGCGACGACACGGTCCCGTTCGGCCCGTGTGAACCGCCCCTCGGACAGCCAGAGGTCGGCCACAACGCCCACCGCCCGTACGAAATCGCCGGAGGCCGCGAAGGGGGCCCGCGCCCAGAGGACGTCGAGGAAGGTCAGCCCGTCACCGCGCGCACGGTTGGGTACGCCGGAGTCGGTCGCCCCGAACACGACGACGGGTTCGGCCCGCCTGAAGTAGGCGTGGTAGCGGGCGTCGTCCGCGAGGTGGAACGGCGCCAGGGTCAGACCGTGGGTGGTGAAGTGCGAGGGGCGGCCCTCGGGATCGATCGCGTCGGCGAGATCGCCCCGGAGCGTGAAGTCCTTGTAGAAGGAGAACGAGCGGAATCCCGTCGCCTGGCTCCGCGCGGCCAGCAGCACCGGCCCGTGGAACAGCGACTGGACGGCGGGATCGTCCAGGGCTCTCTCGATCCGCAGCCGGTAGGGCGCCAGGACACCGACCCGGTCGCCGCGCCGCCAGTTCCTGGTCAGGGTGAGATAGCTGCCGGGCACGGCCTCGGCTCGCTGCGGCACCCCGTTGACCGTCACGGTGAAGCCTGCCGTGGCCCAGGACGGCACCCGCAGTCTCAGATCGAACGTGCCACCGCCCTCGCGGAGGATCAGGGTGCGGACGCCCTCCGCCGGATAGTCGCTCGTCTGCTCGACGACGAGCCCCTTCTCGGGCCACCGCAGGGTCGAGGCGAGGTAGAGGTTGACGTACAGGGCGTTGCCGTCGGCGGAGCGGAAGTACACCGAGTCCTGGTACTTGGTGTGGTTCTCCATGCCGGTACCGCCGCAGCAGGTGCCGATGTTGCCGTACTCGCGCACGACTCCGGGCCCCATGCCGACGAAGTAGGTGACCTCCGGACTGCTTGTGCTCGGCGCGCCACCCGTGTCCCGGCGGGAGGCGAGGATGTGGTTGGTCAGGCCGCGCTCGTAGTGGTCCATGTACACGGGGTCGGGCGTGTGGAAGAAGAGCTGCCTGCTCAGCTTGAGCATGTTGTACGTGGCGCAGGTCTCGGCGTTCTTGTCGTCGAGGGTCGCCGCGATCGCGCCCCGGGCCCGGAACATCTCGCCCTGCCCCGTACCGCCCAGGCTGTACGTCCGGGACTCGGTGACCATGTCCCAGAAGGTGCGGGCCGCGGCGGCGTACCGCTCCTCCCCCGTGTGGTCGTACAGCCGCAGATAGCCGGTGAACTGCGGGATGTGCTGGTTGGCGTGTCTGCCCTCCAGGATGTCGCGGTCCTCGGCGCAGGCGTCGAGCAGCGCGGTGTTGTCGAAGCAGCGGGCGGCGGCGAGGTGTTCGGGCCGGCCGGTGAGGGCGTGCAGGTCCGCCAGGACCTCGTTCATCCCGCCGTACTCGCCCGCGATGTAGATCGACCACATGCGCTCCAACTGCGCCTTCGGCAGGGCGCCGGGGCGGCTGTGGACCCAGTCGCCCATCCCCGAGGCGAGCGTGAGGGCCTGCGCGTTCCCACCGAGGGTGTACGCGTCCAGAAGCCCCCGCATGATCTTGTGACAGGTGTAGTACGGCGCCCAGATGGTGGGGTACGTCGTGTAGCTCTCCAGCAGGACGAACTGCGTCTCCGGGTACGCCGCCAGGTAGCCGGGGTGGCTCGGTCTCGGGGAGCCGTGGTCGGCCAGGGCCTGCCGGCACTCGCCCAACGCGCCGACCAGGTAGTCGAGTTTCGTCTTGAGCGCCGCCTCGCGGGTGTCGGCGTACGCCTGCGCGACGAGCGTGAGGAAGTGGCCGCCGTAGTGCCCGCGCAGATTGCCGTCGGCGGTCTCCCAACCGCCGGGCGGCCGGGCCCCGCGGGTGTCGAGTCCGGCGTTGGCCCGGAAGACGGCCAGGATGCGGTCGGCGGGGTAGGCCCTGGCGTAGTCGAGCATCAGATCGCGCTTGCGGCGGAACACCCCGTCACCGAGGGCGACTTGGCCCAGCGGGAACGGCTGTACCGGCAGGGCGGGCGCGGCGGCCGTGGCGGCCCGGCCGGGAGCCGTACCCGCCGTTCCCGCCATGCCCGGCGCGTCCGGGGCCGCGCCGGTCGCGGCATGCGCGGGCGCTGTGGCCTGCGCGAGGGGGACGGCGGCGGCCGTCCCGGCGGCGAGCCTCAACAGGCCGCGGCGTGTGGGGGGTCGGGACATGCTCGGTCTCCGATCATCGGTCGTCCGCGGGCAGCCACACCCGCATCGTCGAGGGGCCCCGGTTCGCCCAGGAGTGGTACGGGACCAGGGTGATCTCCGCCCGGTCGGCCTCGGGCGGGGCGGTGGGGGCGTCGAGCGGCCGGTAGGGCCAGGGCTCGTCGCGTCGCGCGTCGTACGCGGTGGACCGTGGGTCGTACGGGGTGAGCCGGCCGTCGACCACGACGGTGTCCCCCGCCGGGTCCGGCCCGTCGCGCGGGTCGACCGCCGGGTCCACCCGGATCGCGTCGACGTCGAGGCCGCCGGGCAGGTCCACGGACTCGGCGCAGTACACCCGCGGCCCGCGCTGGACGGCCACGGCGCCGCGCACCGCGTCGACGCGCGGATCGGCGTCGATCCAGCGCGGCCGTAAGGGCAGTTCGAGCCGTATCTCGTCGCCGGGCCGGAAGACCCGGGTGACCTCGGCCGTACCCGGGGCGACCGTGCGGCGGGTGCCGTCCGGTTCGGTCAGCCGTGCCGTGGCCCCCGCAGTCCACGCGGGGACACGCAGCGACACGGTCCACGGGCGGTCCGAAGGCGACCGGTCCACGTGCACGACCACGGTCCCGTCGGCCGGGTAGTCGGTGCGGATCCGCAGGGCGACATCGTGGCCGGGGGTGAGGAAGGTGGCGATCCGCGCGTCGGCGTACTGGTGCAGCTGGATGCCGTGGTCGTCCGCCGTGGCCAGGTGCGCGGGCAGCTGGGCCAGGGTCCGTGCCACGTTGGTGGGACAGCAGGACACCGCGAACCAGGGCGCGCGCAGGCCGGGATCGGCGCCCGGACTCACCGTGTCGGCGACGGGCACGGCGCTCCGGTGGCGCCGGTGCAGCGTGTTGGCGTAGAAGAAGGCCCTGCCGTGTTCCGCCGGTGAGGTCGCGACCACGTTGAACAGGGTCCGTTCCGCGAGGTCGGCGAAGCGCGGTTCTCCGGTGGCGAGGAGCAGCCGCCAGCTGAGCTGTACGGAGGCGACGCCCGCGCAGGTCTCCGAGTAGGCGCGGTCCGGCGGGAGGACGAAGTCGTCGCCGAAGGACTCGTCCCGGTGGTGGGAACCCATGCCGCCGGTGAGATAGGTGCGCCGGGCGACCCCGGCCTCCCACTGCCGTACGACGGCGGCGAGCAGTTCCTCGTCGCCGGTCTCCACCGCCACGTCGACGGCGCCGGCCGCGAGGTAGAGGGCGCGTACGGCGTGACCGCGCAGCGCCCGTGCCTCTCGTACGGGCAGGTCGTCCTGGTGGTAGACGCGGCCGAACTCGCCGTCGGCGAGCGTGCCGTGGCCGCGGCGGTCGACGAAGAGCGCGGCCTGGGCGAGATAGCGCTCCTCCCCCGTCAGCCGGGCCAGTTCCACCAGGGCCGTCTCGATGAGCGGGTGGCCGCAGACGCGCTCGATGCCGCCCCGGCCGAAGGTCGCGCAGATGTGGTCGGCGGCCCGTCGGGCGACCTTCGTCAGCTCGCCCTCGCCGCCGCCCCGCGCCCTGGCCTGGGCGACGCCCGCCTGGATCAGATGGCCGTGGCAGTACAGCTCGTGGCCCCATTCGAGGTCGCTGTAGCGGGGCTGCTGTCCGGGGCGGCCGAAGGCGGTGTTCAGATAGCCGTCGGGTTCCTGGGCGGCGGCGACGGCTCCGACGAGTGCGATGGCGTCCACGTCCGGCGCGCTGCCGGCGGCGCTCTGCCAGGCCGTGGCTTCGAGGAGTTTGTAGATCTCGGAGTCGGCGAACTCCCTTCCCCGCCGGTTCTGTTGGACCCCTCCCTCGGCGGCGGCGCGGAAGTTTCCGGTCCAGCCGGAGCGTTCCATCCAGTCGTGGCAGTGGCGGAGGCTGACGGTCTCGTTGGTGTGCCTGCGGCGGGCCCAGAAGCCGCCGGTGATGCCGACCTCGTCGAGCCCGAGTGGCCGCAGCCTGCCCCGGGTCGGCGCCACGGGGAGGACGGCCGACGGCGCCTGGTTCGCCTTGCCTGCCTTGGTCTCGTCGTTCTCCTTCACCACTTCATGCCTTCGGTTCGTCCCTTCGGTTGTCCGTCGAGTCGAGGTCGGTCAGGGCTTCATTCAGCCCTTGAGTGCGCCCGACATGAAGCCCCGCATGTAGTGCCGTTGCAGCAGCAGGAACAGCAGGAGGCAGGGCACGGCGAGGACCACCACGCCTGCCTCGGTGGCTCCGTAGTCGACGGCGCCCATGCTCTGCTGCCGCAGGTTCGCGACGGCCAGGGGCAGGGGTGCCTTCTCGCTGTCCGAGATCAGGATCAGCGGGGCGATGAAGTCGTTCCAGGCGGCGAGGAACGCGAACAGCCCGACGGTGATCAGCCCCGGCCGCACCGCCGGGAGCAGCACCCGGCGCAGCGCGCCCGCCGTGCCGCACCCGTCGACGAACGCCGACTCCTCCAGCTCGCGCGGCACCGCCTCGAAGGAGATCCGCATCATGAAGGTGGCGAACGGCAGTTGGAACATGGCCAGCACCAGGCTCAGCCCGACGAGCGAGTTCTGCAGGTGGAGTCTGCCGAGCAGGACGTAGAGGGGGATGAGGAGGGTGGCGTACGGGACCATGAGGATGGCCAGGGTGAGCAGGAACAGCAGATTCTTGCCGGGGAAGTCGAAGCGGGCGAAGGCGTAACCGCCCAGCAGGGACACCCCGAGGGTCAGGGCGACGGTCAGCGCGGAGACGACCGTGCTGTTGAGGAGGTAGCGCCACAGGCCCGCGTCGTAGTCGAGCAGGGTGCGGTAGTTGCCGAGCCCGTGGCCGGACTCCTGTGCGGTGCCGGGCTGTCCGCTGACGGAGGCCCAGGCGTTCCACAGCAGGGGGAAGAGGAAGATGACGGCCAGTCCGCCGGCGACGACGAAGTAGGGCGTACGGCCCAGGGCGCGGTTCATGACTCGTCGGCGCGGCGCAGCCCGCGGAACTGGAGGGCGTTGAGCAGGAGCAGGACGGCCAGCACGATGACCGACAGGGCCGCGGCGGTGCCGAGGTTCAGCCGCTGGAAGGCCTCCCGGTAGATCAACTGGACGACGGTGACCGTGCTGTTGTCCGGGCCGCCCTTGGTGAGGATGAAGAACTGGTCGAAGGCCAGCAGGGATCCGGTGACGCAGAGCAGCAGGGTCAGGGCGATGGAGGGCCGCAGCAGCGGCAGGGTGATGCGGCGGAAGATCTGGCCGCGGCCCGCGCCGTCCATGCGGGCGGCCTCGTACAGCTCGTGGGGGATGCGCTGGAGGCCGACGAGCAGGATCAGCATGTGGAAGCCGGCGAACTTCCAGACGACGAGGAAGACCGTGGACAGGAGGGCCGAGGTGGGTGTGCCCAGGAAGGACACCGGGTCGTCGACGAGGCCGAGCCTTTCGAGGATGCGGCTCAGCGGGCCGGTGGTGGGGCTGTACAGGCCCCAGAACAGCAGGGACGCGGAGGCCAGGCCCAGGGCGCCGGGCAGGAAGTACACCGTGCGGAAGAAGCCGGCGGCGGGGCGGGACTCCTGCACGAGGAGGGCGAGGAGGAGGGCCAGGCCGAGGAGGACGACCGTCACGATGACGGTGTAGAGGAGGGTGAAACGGACCGCGGGCCAGAACAGGGTGCTGTCGGTGGCGTCGGTGTAGTTCTCGGGGGTGTTGACGCCTCGGTCGCCCGCGAGGAGTGGCCAGTCGCTGAGGGACATCCGGCCCACGAGGAGGAGGGGCAGGAGGAAGAGGACGGTGACCAGGACCGCCGTGGGGGTGGCATAGGCGAGGCCCCGTACCGCGCGCGGGCTCAACCCCTGCATGTTGCTCCTTCGGCGTGCGGGGTGGGGGCGTGTGGGTGCAGGGGCGGTTGCGGGTGCGGGTGCGTGGGGGGGGCTGGTCGCGCAGTTCCCCGCGCCCCTGGGCGGCGGGGGCTGCGCCCCTGCCTTCCAGGGGCGCGGGTCGCTCAGTCCGCCAGTGACGCGCTGACCGCCTCGTTGTCCTTCTCGACCTTCGATTCGTCGCCGAAGACCGCGTCGCGCATCAGGGTCAGCCAGGGGCCGTTGGGGTCGTTGAAGGTCTGGCCGAACTTCAGGGCGTACGGGGTGCGGCCGTCGGCGACGAGCTGGTTGATCGTCACCAGGCGCGGGTCCGCCTTTGAGTGTTTGTTGGACGCGAGGTCGGTGCGGGCCACCACGTCCTTGTGGGCGGCGACCACGTCGATCTGCGCCGTGTCGTCCAGGGACCAGGCGAGGAAGTTCCAGGCCTGGTCGGCCGACCTGCTGGTGGCGGAGATGCCGATGGCGTCACCGCCGACGAAGGTGGATCTGCCGCCGTCGGGTCCGGGGATGGGCGCGACCCCGAGGTCGAGGTCCTTGGGCATCAGTCCCAGGGTGGTCGACGGCATCGGCATGACGCCGACCTTTCCCTTCGGGAAGACGCCGGTCCAGGTGGTGCCCGTCTCGTCGCGGGCGCCGGGCGCCACGATGTCGTCCCGCACCCAGCCCCGGTAGGCGGCATAGACCTGCTCGGCGGTGGCGGAGTCGAGTGTCGCCGCGGTGCCGTCCTCGTTCAGCACCTCGTCGCCGGCCGCCCAGATCGACGGCCACCAGGTGAAGACGCCGCAGCCGCCGCAGTTGCCGCCGAAGAAGGTGCCGTCGACTCCCCCGCCCAGCTTGTCCACGGCCCGTGCCTGCCGGTCCCATTCGGCCAGGCTCGCGGGCGGCTTCTCGGGGTCCAGCTTCGCCTTGCGGTAGAGGTCCTTGTTGTAGAAGAGGACCGACAGGTCGAGGGTGTGCGGGACGACGTACTTCTTGTCCTCGTACGTACCGGCCTTGATGTGCGACTGGGCGAGGTCGTCGGCGAAGGGCAGGGCGCCGATGCGTTCGGTGAGGTCGGCGAAGAGGCCGCTGGAGGTGTAGTTGGGGACGAACACGACGTCGGAGGCGAACAGGTCGGGCAGGTCCTTGGACCCGGCTGCCGCACCGACCTTGGCCTGGTAGTCGTCGGTGGGGACGACGGTCAGTTCGACCTTGTTCTCGTGGCTCGCGTTGTACGCCTTGACGAGTGCCTCGCTCTGCGGCCGGGTCGCCGCCCGCGTCCACATCGTGAGGGTGGCCCCGTCGTCGGTGCCTTTGGCGTCCCCGGCCCCGCCACCGCCCCCGTCGTCCGGGCCGTCGTCCCCGGAGCCGCATGCCGTGACCAGGCTCGCGGCGGCCAGCAGCGCGACGGCGACGGTGACGCGCCGGCGACGACGTCCGGGTGGTCCGGTCGTGCTCCCCATAACGATCCCCCTCGTGTGGGTTCTGCGCCGGAAAGAAACCGAAAAGCCTTTCTGAAAGCTAGGACGCGGCTCACCACCCGTCAATCCCCTTGCACGGAGGGGAAGTCCGGGACCAGGTGCGTCCCGGGAGAACATCCTGAAGGCGCCTCGACCGAAACCCTCTCGCGTACGGTTTACCCACGCGCCGCGAGACAGGAGAACACCCATGGCCCAGGCCACCGACCCCGCTCGTTCGGGGCCCGCCACGCTGAGCGATGTCGCCCGGCTGGCGGGCGTGTCCCTCGCCACCGCCTCCAAGGCGCTCAACGGCCGCGCCCAGGTGCGGGAGGAGACACGGCAGCGGGTGGTCGAGGCGGCCGAGCGGCTGTCGTTCCGGCCCAACCAGCTGGCCCGCGGCCTGCTCGCCGGCCGCACGGGCACCGTCGGCCTGCTCACCAGCGACCTGGAGGGCAGATTCAGCATCCCGATCCTGATGGGCGCCGAGGACGCGTTCGGGGCGGGGGCGGTCGCGGTGTTCCTCTGCGACGCCCGGGGCGACGCGATCCGCGAGCAGCACCATGTCCGCGCGCTGCTCGGCCGCCGCGTCGACGGGCTGATCGTGGTGGGCAGCAGGACCGACCCGCGGCCGTCCCTGGGCAGCGAACTGCCCGTCCCCGTGGTCTACGCGTACGCGCCCTCGGAGGACCCGGCGGATCTGTCCATCGTCCCCGACAGCGTGGGCGCCGGCCGGCTCGCGGTGGACCATCTGCTCGCCTGCGGCCGGACGCGGATCGCGCACATCACCGGTGACCCCGGGTATCTCGCGGCGCGGGAGCGGGCCGAGGGCGCCGGGGCCGCGCTCGCCGACGCCGGGCTCGCCCTGGTCGGCGAACCGCGGTTCGGGGTGTGGTCGGAGGGCTGGGGGCGGGCGGCCACCGCGATGCTGCTCGACCGGCATCCGGACGTGGACGCGGTGCTGTGCGGCAGCGACCAGATCGCCCGGGGCGTGATGGACGTACTCCGGGAGCGCGGGCACCGGGTGCCGGAGGACGTGGCGGTCATGGGCTTCGACAACTGGCAGGTGCTGACCTCGGCCTCGCGTCCGCCGCTGACCAGCGTCGACATGAACCTCGAACAGGTCGGCCGGGCGGCGGCACAGGCCCTGTTCGGCGCGATCGCCGGGACACGGCGCTCGGGGGTGGAGAGCCAGCCCGGCCGGGTGGTGATCAGGGGCTCCACGGCGGCCCTGTCCTGACGGCCGGGGCGTGAACTCGGGCCGCACTCAACCCTCTTGACACTTCCAGAGCACAGATTTACGTTGCGAAAACCTTTTAGGTCGTTTCACCGTTCACTCTCCAGCGCTTCCCCGTGCACCGGTTCCTGCGGATACATGCCATGAGCAGGCATGTCATGAGCACAACACAACTGGACAGGGAGCTCCGATGAGAAGACCGATCAGAACGGACCGCACCTCCTCCCGGCACGGACCTTGTGGACGACGGGCCCTGCCATGAAGCGGCTCCTCGTCGCCCTGGCCCTCGTCATCGGCTGTGTCGTCACCGCGACGCCCGCCCACGCCGCGCAGACCATCGGATTCCCCACCTTCAGCGGCCCCGCGATCCCCGCCCCGCCCGTCGCCCACACGACCGGCGACATGATGCGGAGCATCTACGACGCGGAGAGCTCGGGCACCGACTTCTGGATGGACCGGCTGCTGGCCCGTACCGGCAACGACCCGGCAGGGCCCTGGCTGATGAGCCGCGGCCGTGCGCTCTTCATGAAGACCCACGACCCCGCGGTGCTCGGCTTCGGCGGGCACGTCGCCTACTGGGAGAGCATCAACGACAACAACGCCTACTCGGTCGCGATCTCGCCCGGCACCTTCACCGAACAGGTCGCCCAGCGCCGGCAGACGCCGAGCCACTGGAAGAGTGTGCACACCAGCGGCTCGGTGACGGTCGACCAGACCAAGTTCATCACCGACAACAACGTCGCGGTGACCAACCTGTCGATCAGGAACAACGGCAGCGCCGCCACCACACTGCAACTGCGCGCGACCTCCCCGTACGCCGCCTCCGGCAGTGGCAGTGAGCTGACCGGGCAGGTCAACGCCCACAACAACCTCACCACCGTGCGCCCGCGCCTGACCGGTGACGGTTTCGCCGTCTCCAGCGGCGGGCTCAACCGGTCCGTGACGATCGCGGCCGGAGCCACCGTGACCACCAAGGTGGTGATGGGCTTCGTCACCGACGAGATCCCCGCGTCCCTCACGGAGTACAACGCCTACGCGGGTTACTCGGCCGCCACCGCGTTCGCCACCCATGTCAGGGCCTACAACCTGTGGTGGGCGCAGAACGTGCCCTACATCGACGTGCCCGAGGGCGCCATCAAGAAGAACATCTACTACCGCTGGTGGCTGATGCGCTTCAACAGCCTCGACGCCGACATCCCCGGGCAGACCTTCCAGTTCCCGACCTCGACCGAGGGCGTCCTCGGCTACAACAACGCGATCGCGCTGACCCAGCCCATGCACATCGACGACCTCAAGTACCTGCGTGATCCGTCCTACGCGTACGGGGACTGGCTCAGTGTCGGCCAGACCTCCAAGGGGGCCCGGTTCCTCGACAATCCGGGTGACCCCGAGAACTGGTCCAACAGCTACACCCAGTACATCGCCGAGGCGGCCTGGAAGAGCTACCAGATCCACGGCGGCCAGCCTGGCATCGCCGCCAACCTGGCCCGGTACGCCGAGGGAGACGTCAAGGGCCAACTCGCGTACTACGACCACGACAACAACAAGCTCATCGAGTACGACTGGGGCGCGCTGACCGGCAACGACGCCGACGCCGTCTCCTTCCACTGGAAGCCCGGGAACATGGACCGCGCCGAGTCCGCCTACCAGTACAGCGGCGCGCTCGCCGCCGCGCAGGCCTACGAGGCGACCGGCAACACGGCCAAGGCCACCGAGATGCGCACGCTCGCGACCCAGATCAAGGACGCGATCGTCAACGTGCTCTGGAACCCGAACCGGCAACTCTTCGAGCACCGGCTGAAGTCGACCAACGAATGGGTGCCCTGGAAGGAGATCAACAACTACTACCCGTTCTCCGTCGGCGCGGTTCCCGACACCGCGACGTACAAGCAGGCCCTGCGTCTGTACGACGACCCCGCCCAGTACCCCGTGTTCCCCTTCTACACGGCCAACCAGGTCGACAAAAAGGCGGCGGCCGACGCCGGCAACCCCGGCTCCAACAACTTCTCCACCATCAACTCCACCGTGCAGTTCCGCCTCTACTCCTCCGTGCTGCGCAACTACTCCAACTCCTGGATGAACGCGACCGACTACAAGAAGCTCCTGTACTGGAACACCTGGGCGCAGTACGTCGGCGGCAGCACCCAGTGGCCGGACGCCAACGAGTTCTGGGCCGACTGGAACGGCACCGGCATCGACTACCGCTCCTGGATCCACCACAACATCCTGGGCAGCAGCAACTGGACCGTGATCGAGGACGTCGCCGGACTGCGCCCGCGCAGCGACGCCAAGGTCGAGCTGTCCCCGATCGACATCGGCTGGAGCCACTTCACCGTCAACAACCTCCGCTACCGGGGCGCCGACCTGACCATCGTCTGGGACGACCCCGCCGACGGAGTGGTCCGCTATCCCGGTGTCCCGGAGGGCTACTCGATCTACGTCAACGGCAACCGGGCCGCGACCGTCAACTCGCTGGTGCCCTTCACCTGGGACCCGGCCACCGGTGACGTCACCACGAGCGGCACGGTCACCCACCACACGTCCGTCGCCGGACTGAAGGCCCCGAACCAGGTCGTGCAGAGCAGCCCCCGGATGGTCGACATGCTCGCCAAGGCCGGTGTCGACCTCACCGCCGACCTGCCCAACCTCGCCTCCGGCGCGACCGTGTCCGCGTCCTACACCGGCTCCGGCTCCGCCGTCTCCGGGGCGGTCGACGGCTATCCCACCAACGAACCCTTCTGGGGCGCGGGCGGCTCCCCCAACAGCCAGGACTGGTACGAGCTGAATCTGGGCGCCACGCGCACACTCGACGAGGTGCGGCTGCACTTCAAGGACAGCCGGCCGGCGAGCACCACCTACCGGGCGCCGTCCGCGTACACCATCCAGTACTACAAAGGCAGTTCGTGGGTGAACGTGGCCGACCAGACGAAGAGTCCGGCCGTGCCGCGCGCCAACTACAACCTGGTGCGGTTCCCGGCGGTCGGCGCACAGCGCATCCGGGTCCTGGCCACCAACGCCTCCGGGGCGAAGACGGGGCTCACCGAGGTCAAGGTGTTCCACCGGGGCGGTGTTCAGCCGCCCGCCAATCTCGCGGGGTCGGCGACGGCGTCCGCGTCGGCCACGTCGTCCTGGGAGAGCGTCGCCGCGGTCAACGACGGGATCGATCCGCCGTCGTCCAACGACACGGTGAACCCGCGCTGGGGGTGCTGGCCCGAGACGGGTCAGCAGTGGGTCGACCTGACCTGGTCCTCGGCGAAGAACCTGGCCAGGGCCGAGGTCTACTTCTTCGACGACGACCAGGGGATCGACATGCCCGCCTCGTGGAAGCTCCAGTACTGGAACGGCAGCGCCTATGTCGATGTGCCGGGCGCCGGGACCTATCCGGTGGTCAGGAACCAGTACAACTCCGTCAGCTTCACGCCCACGAGCACCACGCGGCTCCGGGTGCTGCTGACGGGCAACGGCACGAACTCCGTCGGCCTCCTGGAAGCGAAGGTGTACGGCCCGTGACCCGTTCCCGATGTCTCTCCGCGCTCGTCGCCCTGTTCACCCTGGCGGTCGCCCTCCTCGTGGCACCACCCGCCTCCGCCGCCGTGGCGTTCACCTCGGCCGGGGTGAACCAGAACGGCAACAACTGCCTCGACCTGCCCAATGGTTCGTCGGCCAACGGCGCGCAGCTGCGCGCCTTCACCTGCAGTTCCGGCGCGAACCAGAGCTTCGGCTACACCCTGGTCGCGGAGACGACCGGCACGTACACGATCACCACGCAGTCCGGTCAGTGCGTCGATGTCTCCGGGGCGTCGACGGCGGACAACGCCGCGGTCATCCAGTGGCCCTGCCACAGCGCGACGAACCAGCAGTGGCGGCTCGTCCCGGTGACGGTGCCGGGCACGGACCGGACCTTCAACCTGGTGTCCGTCGGCTCCGGCAAGTGCGTGGCGCCGAGCGGTGGTTCGTCGGCCTCGAACACCGACCTGGTGCAGCTGCCGTGCTCCGCGACCGGTGGCAGAGTGTGGCGGCTGCCCGGCTTCAGCGGCGGCGGTACGAGCCCGGGCACGTTCACCAACCCGCTCGTCCAGCGCGGGCCCGACCCCTGGCTCACCTACTACGACGGCTACTACTACCTCGCCACGACGACCTGGAACTCGACGGTCACCATGCGCAGGTCGGCCACCCTGGGCGGTCTCGCCACGGCAACCGAGCAGGTGGTCTTCAACCTGACCCGGCCCAACGGGGCGGGCACGATGTGGGCCCCCGAGTTCCATCTGCTCGACGGCCCCAACGGCAAGCGGTGGTACTTCTACTACACGGCCGGGCGGGAGCCGTACGACCTCGGCACCCAGCGGATCCATGTGCTGGAGAGCGCCGGGCTCGACCCGATGGGGCCCTACAGCTTCAAGGCCGACCTGCTCGATCCGACCCAGGACAACACCTGGGAACTGGACCCGGGCATCCTCCAACTGAACGGCAGTCTCTACCTGTTGGGGACCTTCTACAACGGCTCGCAGCCGATGTTCATCCGGCCGCTGTCGAACCCCTGGACCGCGAGCGGCACCCGCCGTGTCCTGTCCACGCCGACCTACAGCTGGGAGACGGTGGGCGGCGCGGTCAACGAGGGCGCCGAGGTCCTCCAGCGCGGCGGAAAGACCTTCATCGTGTACTCCGCCAGCCACTGCTCCACACCCGACTACAAGCTGGGCATGCTCACCTGGAACGGCGGTGATCCGCTCAGTTCGTCGTCCTGGGTCAAGTCGCCGAACCCCGTCTTCCAGCGGTCCAACGCCACTGGTGTGTACGGGCCCGGGCACAACGGCTTCTTCAAGTCGCCCGACGGGACGGAGGACTGGATCGTCTACCACGCCAACAGTTCCGCCTCCGGCGGCTGCGACATGAACCGGAGCACCCGGGCGCAGAAGTTCACCTGGAACGCCGACGGCACACCGAACTTCGGCACCCCGGTGGCTCTCGGCGCCGCCCAGACCGTCCCGTCGGGCGAGTGACCCCGCGGCCCTTCTTGAACCGCCGGTTCGGGAACCATCGCTTCCCGAACCGGCGGACGCGGCTTGCGAATCAGGAGGCGAGCACGGCGCGTCCCTCGGCGATGATGGCCGCCAGCTCCTCGATCTCCCCCGCACCGAGGGTGGTCAGGGGCGGGCGGACCGGTCCCGCCTTGCTGCCCTCCAGCGTCACCCCCGCCTTCACCAGGGCCACCGCGTAGCCGGGGACCCGCTTGCGCAGCCTGACCAGGGGGTGGAAGAAGGCCCGCTGCAGCGCGTCGACCCGCTGGGTGTCGTCCTCCTCCACCGCGCGGTGGAAGGCGAGGGAGATGTCGGGCGCGAAGGCGAACGCGGCCGAGGAGTACAGCTTCACGCCCAGGGCGCGGTAGGCCTGCTGGCTCGCCTCGGCGGTGGGCATGCCGTTGAAGAACTGGAACTCCTTGCCGGACGCGCTCAGCGACTCACGTACGGCGGGAATGATCCGGGCGACGAGATCGAGGTCGCCGGTGCCGTCCTTGAAGCCTGTGACCGTGGGCAGTTGGGCGACCTCCGACGCGGTGTGCTCGTCGAAGCGCGCGTTGCCCCGGTTGTAGACGATCACCGGCAGGGAGGTCTCCCGGGCGACCGCGCGGACGTACGCGACCAGGCCCTCGGCGGGCGAGTCGACGAGGTAGGGAGGCATGAGCAGCAGGCCGTCCGCACCGGCCTCGGCGGCGGCGCGGGCGAAGCGGCGGGCCAGCCCGAGCGAGCCGCCGGCCCCGGCGTACACCGGGACCCGGCCGGCCACCGCGTCGACGGCGGTCCGTACGACCTCGGTGAACTCCTCGACGTCCAGGGCGTGGAACTCACCGGTGCCGCAGGCGACGAACACGCCGCCGGGGCCGGCGGCGGTCCCCGTCGAGACGTGCTGGTGCAGGGCGGCCAGGTCGACCTCACCGAGATCGGTGAACGGCGTGACGGGGAAAAAGAGGACGCCTTCGAGCATGGGGGTCTCCAACTCCTGGGGCAGTGGGGCGAGGGGCGGGGGTGAAGGCGCGCGGGCGCCGGGTCAGGTGGCCGTGGCGGCGCCCGCGCGCACCACGTTGGTGAGCGGGCGGCCCTGCTCCAGGCGGTTGATGTTGTCGGCGATCTCCACCGCGCGGGCGGCGAAGGTGTCGGTGGTGTGGCCCGAGTGGTGCGGGGTCATCAGCACGTTGGGCAGGTCGTGGAACGGCAGGCGGCTGGGCGCCTGGGGCGGGCCCGACCACCACACGTCCAGCGCGGCCCCGGCGATGACACCGGTGTCCAGGGCCTCGTAGAGCGCGTCCTCCTGGACGACCGGGCCGCGGGCCACGTTGACCAGCAGGGTTCCCGGTCCCATGGCCGCCAGTTCGGCGGGGCCGATCAGCCCGCGGGTGGCGGGGCCGAGGGGGACGGTGACCACGACGACGTCGGACTCGGCCAGCAGGTCGGGCAGCCGGTCGTTGCCACCGATCCAGTCGGTCCGCAGGTCCGCCGGGACCGGCGCGGAGGGGTCGCGCCGCACGGCACGCACCCGCATACCGACCGCCTGGCAGAGGCGGGCGACCTCGGTGCCCGTCTCGCCGAAGCCGATGACGCCCACCCGGCGGCCCTCCAGCGTCGTCCCGAACGGCAGCTCCGGGTCGACGGCCACGTTGCGCCACTGTCCGGCCCGCAGCGCGCGGTCGGCGCCCAGGACGTCGCGGGACAGCATCATGACGGACATGAGGACGTGCTCGGCGATGGAACGGCCGTGGTGGTGCGTGGTGGCGACCGACACCTCCGGGCCGAGCGCGTCCAGCGGGATGCCGTCGTAGCCGGCGCCGACGACGTGCACGAGCCGGAGCCGTCCGGCGCGCCGGGCGTCCTCGGCGCGCAGCTGCGAACCGACGAACACCTCGACGTCGGTGAGGGCCTCGGAGATCCGGTCCGGGGTCCAGTCGAAGGACTCCAGCCAGGTGTGCGGGCCCTCGGCGCGGGCCTTGAGGGGTTCGTGGAAGCGGCTCAGGATGCGGTGGTTGAGCATGATGTGCACGGTCGGGTCACCACCGGGGGGTCTCGGTCGGGAAGGAGGGGTCCACGGTGCGCATGTAGCCGGTGTCGTCGCGGTCGCGCAGTCCGCAGTCGAGGTACTGCCGGTGGAGCCGGGCGAGGGCGTCCCGGTCCAGTTCCACACCCAGGCCGGGAGCGGTCGGGACGGTGACGCGGCCCTCGGTGAACTTCAGGACCCCGGTGTCGACGACGTCCTCGTCCGGCTGCTTCCAGGGCGTGTGCGTGTCGCAGGCGTAGGTGAGGCGCGGGGTGGCCGCCGCGAGATGGGTCATCGCGGCGAGGCTGATGCCGAGGTGCGAGTTGGAGTGCATCGACAGGCCGAGACCGAAGGTGTCGCAGATCGCGGAGAGCTGGAGGCCGCGCCGCAGCCCGCCCCAGAAGTGGTGGTCGGACAGGACGATGCCGACGGAGCCGCGGGCCACGGCCGGGGCGAGGTCGTCGAAGGAGACGACGCACATGTTGGTCGCCAGGGGTGTCCGCGTGCCCGCGGCCACGGCCGCCATGCCGTCGAGGCCCTCGGTCGGGTCCTCCAGGTACTGCAGGTCGCCGTCCAGCTCGCGGGCGACGTGCAGCGAGGTCTCCGTGCTCCAGGCGGCGTTGGGGTCGAGGCGCAGCGGCAGGTCGGGGAAGGCCTTGCGCAGGGCCTTGATCGCCGCGATCTCCTCGTCGGGCGGGAAGACACCGCCCTTGAGCTTGATGGAGGAGAAGCCGTACGCGTCGATCATGCGGCGGGCCTGGTCGACGAGGCCCGCCGGGTCGAGGGCGGCTCCCCAGTCGTCGTCCGGCTGTCCGGGGTGTGCGGCCCACTTGTAGAAGAGGTAGGCGCTGTAGGGGACCGAGGGGCGGACGGCGCCGCCCAGCAGGTCGCTGACCGGCCTGCCGAGCAGCTTGCCCTGGATGTCCAGGCAGGCGACGTCGAAGGGCGACATGACGCGGTCCACGGCGCTGCTGCCGGTGACCATCCCGGACATGCCGTCGCCGCCGGAGGTGTCCTCCCCCAGCGCGCGTGTGGTGCGGGCGATCAGGTCGTTGAGGTTCCAGACGTCCAGGCCGACCAGTTCCCCGGCGGCGCGGCGCAGGCGTTCCAGGTGGACCGTGCCGCCGTAGGTCTCCCCGATGCCGGTGACACCGGACTCCGTGGTCAGCTCGACGATCGTGCGCAGCGCGTAGGGCTCGTGCACCCCGACCGTGTTGAGGAGTGGGTAGTCCTTGAAGGCCACGGGGGTCACGGTGACGTCGGCGATGCGTGCTGCGTTCCCTGCCATGAATGCCGTCCTCATATGTAGTCCGCGTTCTCATTTGTAGACAGCCACCCTCGCGGCTGTCAATGGCCGATCACGGAACCGGGGTGAGCAGGACCCCTTCCGCCAGGAACCGCCGGACGTTGTCGAGGACCAGGTCGGCCATCGCCTGCCGCGTCTCGTGCGTCCCGCTGGCCACATGGGGCAGCAGGAGCACCCGGTCCGACTCCAGCAGCGCCTGCGGCACGTTCGGTTCGTCGGCGAAGACGTCGAGCGCCGCACCGGCGATCCGCCCCTCCCGCACCGCCGCGACCAGGGCGGGCTCGTCGACGACGCTGCCGCGCGCGACGTTGACCAGGAAGCCCCGGGGGCCGAGCGCGTCGAGCACCTCCGCCGAGACCAGCCCCCGGGTGCCCGCCCCGCCCGCGACGGTGACGACGACCGCGTCGCACCCGGCGGCCAGCTCCCGCGCGGTCGGGACGTGGCGGTAGGGGACGCCGGCCACCGGGGTCCGCGAGCAGTACGCGATGTCCGTGCCGAAGCCTTCGAGGCGGCGCGCGACGGCCCGGCCGATCCGGCCGAGCCCGAGGATGCCCACGCGCTTCCCGCTCACCCGGGAGGTCAGCGGGTAGGGCGCCGCACCCCACTTGCCGGCCCGTACGTACCGGTCGGCGGCCGACAGTTCGCGCATGACGTCGATCAGACCGCCGACCGCGAGGTCCGCCACGCAGTCGTTGAGCACGTCGGGGGTGTTGCTGACGTCGATGCCGCGTGCCCGGGCGTGGGCCACGTCCGTGGTCTCGTAGCCGACGCCGAAGTGGACGATCGCGCCCAGCCGCGGCAGCGCGTCCATCAGGGAGTTGCCGACGCCGAACCGCGCACTGGTCACCGCGGCCACCACGTCACCGGCCTCCTCGCGCAGGTAGGCCGCGGGGTCGGGCAGTTCGTGCAGCCGCACGGTGCGGTGCCGCTCGGCCAGCGCCTTCTCCAGGGCGGGGAGCAGCGGGGAGACCTGGAGGACGGTGCCGGGGGCGGCCGGAGCGGCCAGGCCGTCGGGGGTGGCGGGGTGGGACATGGTGGTACTCCCGTCAGGGCAGAGGGTTCGGTGACGTGCGGTGTCCGGGACACCGGGGCGGTCGGGCCGGACGGTGGTCGCCCGGCAGCGGGCGGTGACGGTCGCAGATCCGTCGACGCGCATCCCTTGACGCTGCCACGGCACCGGTTTAGCTTCGGCGTTCACAGATGCGGACCGAGTACGTAAGTGTAAACAGCTCAGGAGGTCGGCCCGAACTCGGAACGTGACACATCAGCACTCCCCCGGAGATACGCCGACGATGAAGTCCCCCGTTTCCTCCCTTCCGCCCGGCCGACGGCGGCCCCGCCCGACGACCGCCCTGCTGCTGGCGGGCACGGTGCTGGTGTCCAGTGGCTGTGCCGTGGCCAACAGCGCCGGCGGCGACGCCGGACAGGCCGACGGCCGCACCCTGCGCGTGGTGCTCACCCAGGAACCACCGACGCTGGAGCCCTGCGAGGCCTCACTGACCAGTACCGGCGTCGTCGTCCGGTCCAACATCACCGAGCCGCTCGTCGAACGCGACCCCGACTCCGGCGAACTGCGTCCGCTGCTCGCGACCGGCTGGAAGCAGACCGGGCCGCGCACCTGGACCTTCGACACCCGCGGCGGGGTGACCTTCCAGAACGGTGAGCCGTTCACCGCGAAGGACGCCGCCTTCTCCATCGACCGGGCGGTCAACTCCGACCTCGCCTGCAACGTCGAGGGCT
The DNA here is from genome assembly GCF_042677425.1 of Streptomyces sp. NPDC127119. Classification (NCBI taxonomy): domain Bacteria; kingdom Bacillati; phylum Actinomycetota; class Actinomycetes; order Kitasatosporales; family Streptomycetaceae; genus Streptomyces; species Streptomyces sp. NPDC127119. The sequence goes on from NZ_JBHXTO010000093.1 coordinate 32,885, forward strand.
ACGTCTTCGGCGACGACGACCTGAAGGTGAAGGCGGTCGACGACAACCGGCTGACCGTCACCACGCCCGAGCCCGACCCGATCCTGCCGCTGCGCCTGAGCTTCGTGGAGATCGTGCCGCGCTCCACCGGCACCAAGGCCAAGGTGCGCGTCCCGATCGGGACCGGCCCGTACGCCGTGCGCTCGTGGCAGGCCGGTACCGCGATCTCCCTCAGCCGCTACGACGACTACTGGGGCAAGGCTCCCGCGTTTCCCCGGGCCCGTTACGTCTGGCGCAGCGACGCGAGTGTCCGGGCCGCCATGATCGACAAGGACGAGGCGGAGATCGCCGTCGCGCTCGACTCGATGGAGGCGGAGAAGGACACGACCGCCTCCTATCCCAACAACGAGACGACCGCGCTGCGGCTGGACGGCCGCGAGGCGCCGCTCGACGACCTGCGGGTGCGCCGGGCGATCGACCTGGCCGTCGACCGCCAGGGCATCATCGACGCCCTGCTCGGCGGACTGGCCGAACCCGCGGGCCAGCTCGTACCGCCCGGAGTGGTCGGCCACAGCGACGCGATCGAGCCGACCCGCCAGAACGTGGACAAGGCCCGCGCCCTGGTGAAGGAGGCGAAGGCCGACGGCGTACCCACCGGCCGCACCATCACCCTGGTCGCCCGCAACGGCATGTTCTCCGGGGTCTCGGAGACCGCGGAGGCGCTGCAGTACCAGATGAAGGAGATCGGGCTGAGCGTCAAGGTGCGCATGGCCGACACCGCCACCCAGCTCCAGTACCAGCTGAGGCCGCTGCCGAAGAACGTCGGACCCATCGCCCTGCTCATCATGCACGGCAACCAGGCCGGTGACGCGGCCTTCACCGCCAGCCAGTACCTGCTCAGCGACGGCCCGCAGTCCACCTTCGGAAGCAGGGAACTCGACCGGCGCATCGCCGACGCGGGCCTGCTGTCCGGCGACGAGCGCCAGCAGGCCTTCGCCGAGCTGCTCGCCGACCAGAACGACACCGTCGTCCAGTACACCCACATCGCCCACATGAGCGGACTGCTCGGGCTGTCACCGTCGATCAGGTACGAACCGAACTCCGCCACCGGCGACGAAATGCGGCTGGCCGAGGTCGGTCCCGCCGAGGGGGCGAAGGACTGACATGATCCCCTTCCTGCGCAAACGCATGATCTCCAGTGCCGTCCCGCTGTTCTGCGTGGTGCTGGGCGTCTTCTTCCTGGCCCGGATGACCGGCAATCCGGTCGACCTCTACCTGCCCCTGAGCGCCACCGCCGAGCAGCGCGCCGAGTTCTCCGCAGCCCAGGGCTTCGACCTGTCGATCCCCGCGCAACTGTGGAACTACCTCGTCGACGCGGCCCACCTGGACTTCGGCACCTCGCTGCGGACCGGGCAGCCGGCGACCGAGATGGTGCTCGACGCCTTCCCGGTCACCCTCCAGCTCGCCGGGGTGACCATGCTGCTCGCGGTCACCGGAGCCCTGCTGGTCGGCAGCCTGGCCGCCTACCGCCCCAACTCGCTCGTCGACCGGATCGCCAGCCTGCTGTCGATGACGGCCGCCAGCATCCCCGACTTCTGGTTCGCCATCATGGGCGTGCTCGTCTTCGGGGTGAGCCTCGGCTGGCTGCCGACCTCCGGCACGCTCGGCGGACCCGAGATCTGGGTCCTGCCCGTCGCCACCCTCCTGATCCGGCCCTTCGGCGTACTCGTCCAGGTGGTGCGCGGCAGCATGGTCACCGCGCTCTCCGCCCCCTACGTCAAGATCGCCCGCAGCAAGGGCGCCACGCCTCAGCGGGTGATCTTCGGGCACGCCCTGCGCAACGCGGTGACGCCGGTGCTGACCGTGGCCGGCGACCTCGCGGTGGGCCTGGTCAACGGCGCGGTGATCGTCGAGACGATCTTCGGCTGGCCGGGCATCGGCAAACTCATGATCGACTCCATCCTCCAGCGCGACTTCGCGGTCCTCCAGGCGGCCGTGCTCCTCACCGCGGTGACGATCTTCGCGCTCAACATCCTGGTCGACGTCTGTCACGCGCTGACCGACCCCCGTGTGCGACTGGCGGTGCCGGCGTGAGCGAAGGAAGCACCATGCCCCGAGAAGAACCCACGACCGCGGACACGGACACAGCCGTGGGCACCGCTGCGGACACCACCGCGGCCGACACCCCGGACACCACCACCGCCGATACCGCGACCACCGCTGCGGCCGAGACCTCGACCGACGGCAGATCCGCGCCCCGCCGGGCGAACTGGTGGCGGATGCTGGGCCGCGACCGTGCGGCGGCCGTCGCCGCCGTCGTCCTCTCGCTGGTCGTCCTCGTGGCGCTGTTCGGGCGGCTCGTCATCGGCGACCGCGCCCAGCGGCAGGACCTGGACGCCTCCCTGCGGCCCCCGTCCCTGGGCGACGGGGTGTACGGACTGTTCGGCACCGACGTCCTCGGGCGCAGCGTGCTGGCCCGGCTGGTCGACGCCGCCGCGACGACCCTGTCCGTGGCCGTCCCCGCCGTACTGTGCTCGCTGCTGATCGGCTCGGCGCTCGGCCTGTGGGCCGGCTACCACGGAGGCCGCCGCGAGAGCCTCGCCCTGCGCGTCGCCGACGTGATCCTCAGCTTCCCCTCCCTGCTGATCGCGGTGGTCGTGCTGTACGTGTTCTCGCCGAGCGCGCTGAACATCGTGCTGATCCTCGCGGTGGCCCGCATCCCGGTCTATCTGCGCACCGCGCGGGCGGAGGCCGCCGAACTGCGCAGCCGCCTGTTCGTGGACGCGGCCCGTACCTTCGGCACACCGAGCCGGCACATCATCCACCGGCACATCCTGCCGATCGCCCTGCCGACCCTGCTGACGGTCGCCACGCTCGACTTCTGCTTCGTCATGCTCACCGAGTCCTCGCTCAGCTTCCTGGGCATCGGCATCCAGCCGCCGGACGTCAGCTGGGGCCTGATGGTCGCCCAGGGCCGGCAGTACCTCCAGACCGCCTGGTGGATCACCGTGCTCCCGGGGCTCGCCATCGTGTTCACGACGGTGTCCGCCACGGTGCTCGCCGCCTGGGTCCGCATGGCCACCGACCCCGCCCAGCGCTGGCGACTGACGCTGCCCACCAAGCGCCGCGGTGCCTCCGCCGCCGTACCCCCGGAGCTGATCCCGTGACGACCACCGCCGCGCCCTCGCCGTCCGCCGCCGACCTCCCCGACAGCACCCCCGCCCTCGACGTCGAGGGGCTCCGCGTCGACCTGAGCACACCCGCCGGGCGGGTACGGGCCGTCGACGGCGTCAGTTTCAGCGTCCGCCGCGGACGTACCCTCGCCCTCCTCGGCGAGTCGGGCTGCGGCAAGTCGATGACCGCGCTGTCGGTCGTGGGGCTGCTGGACCCCGCCGCCGAGGTGACCGGCGGTGCCGTCCGGGTCAGGGGCAGCGACACGCTCCGGATGAGCCCGGCGGAACGCCGGAAACTCGCCGGTCCCGTGCTGTCGATCGTGTTCCAGGACGCCCTGACCGCCCTCAACCCGGTCCAGCCGGTCGGCCGGCAGATCGGTGAGCCGTTCCGCATCCACCGCGGACTCTCCCGGCGCGAGGCGCACGAGAAGGCCGTCGAGCTGATGACCCGGGTGGGCATCCCCGAGCCCCGGCAGCGGGCCCGTTCCTATCCGCACCAGTTCTCCGGCGGTATGCGGCAGCGGCTGCTGATCGCGATGGCCGTCGCCCTCGACCCCGACGTCCTGATCGCCGACGAACCCACCACCGCGCTCGACGTGACCGTGCAGGCGCAGATCATGCGGCTGCTGCGGGACTTCCAGGACGAGCGGGAGATGGCCCTCGTCCTGATCACGCACGACCTGGCCGTCGTCGCCCAGCGCGCGGACGACGTGGTCGTCATGTACGCGGGCACGGTCGTCGAGAACGGCCCGGTGCGCGAGGTCTTCGCCGCCCCACGCCACCCCTACACCCGGGGACTGCTCGACTCGGTGCCGGAACACGCCGTGCGCGGGCGTCCGCTGCCCGCCGTGCCCGGCAGCCCGCCCGAACTGAGCGCGGTGCCGGCCGGCTGCGTCTTCCAGGACCGCTGTCCGCTGGTGCGCGAGCGCTGCGTCCGGGAACGGCCGGTCCTGCGTACGTCGAGCGAGGGCCGCACGGCCGCCTGCCACTTCTCCGAGGAGCTCGACCGTGCCTGAACGTCCCGTGCCTGAGAGCCGCACGTCCGCAACCCGCGCCGCCACCCTCGTCGAGGGCCACCGCGCCGGCGCACCGGAGGAGCCGGCGCCCCTGCTGGAGGTCAGCGGTGTCACCAAGACCTTCGGCCACGGCCGCCGCCGGCTGACCGCCCTGGACGGGGTGGACATCCGGCTCGGCCGGGGCGAGACCCTCGGGCTCGTCGGCGAGTCGGGCTGCGGGAAGTCCACCCTCGCCCGGGTGCTGCTCGGCCTGGAACGGCCCGACGCGGGCACCGTACGGTTCGACGGCACCGACCCGTTCGCCCTGCGCGGCAAGGACCTGCTGGCCTGGCGCCGCCGCGTCCAGATGGTCTTCCAGGACCCCTTCGCCTCGCTCAACGCGCGGATGTCGGCCGCCGACCTGATCGGTGAGCCCTGGCGCACCCACCGGGACGTCGTACCGGACGCGAAGGCCCGGGAGAAGCGCGTCCGCGAACTCCTCTCCCTGGTCGGGCTGCGCGACAGCGACGCCCACCGCTACCCGAACGAGTTCTCCGGCGGGCAGCGCCAGCGCATCGGCATCGCCCGCGCGCTGGCCCTGGACCCCGACCTCATCGTCTGCGACGAGCCGGTCTCCGCGCTGGACCTGTCGGTGCAGGCCCAGGTCCTGAACGTCCTGTCGGAACTCCGGGAACGCCTCGGCGTGGCCTATGTGTTCATCTCCCACGACCTGTCCGTGGTGCGGTACATCTCCGACCGCGTGACCGTGATGTACCTGGGCAAGGTCGTCGAACACGGGGCCACCGAGGACGTCTTCGAGCGTCCTCGGCATCCGTACACCGGTGCGCTGATGTCGGCCGCGCCGGTTCTGGACGCGTCCGGCGCGTCCGGGGACCGGGAGATCCAGCTCAAGGGGGAGATTCCCTCGCCCTTCGACATCCCGTCGGGGTGCGGGTTCCGCACGCGGTGTCCGCGGGCGGAGGATCTGTGTGCGTCGGAGGCTCCGCCGGTGGTTGCAGGGGGCTCCCACACCGCGCTGTGCCACTTCCCTCTTGAGGCGGGTGCTGCTGCGCGGGCGTGAACGGGTGGTTCGTCGGCTGCGGCCCGGTGGGGGTGGGCCGCGCAGTTCCCCGCGCCCCTTGAGGGCGGGGCTGCGCCCCGGCCCCCTCAGGGACGCGCGAGCTACGGAGACGACCTACACCCCAGCCCCCTAGGCCCTGTCGTCAAATTCC
>NZ_JBHXTO010000094.1:0-37780 GCF_042677425.1 Streptomyces sp. NPDC127119
GCTGATTTTCAGCCCGTCCGGCGTTTGAGGACACAGTGACGGGAACGGGTAGGGGCGGCGGGGGCGGAAGACTAGGTCAGTCCACCTCCACCGCCGCCTGTGCGAACTGCGCCTTGTACAGGCGGGCGTACGCCCCGCCCCCCGCCAACAGGTCCGCGTGGGCGCCCTGTTCCACGATCGCCCCGTCCTCCATGACGAGAATCGTGTCGGCATCGCGAATCGTCGACAGACGGTGAGCGATCACGAACGACGTACGCCCGTGCGCGAGCTTCGCCATCGCCTTCTGGATGAGCACCTCGGTCCGCGTGTCCACGGAACTCGTCGCCTCGTCGAGAACGAGGATCACGGGATCGGACAGGAACGCCCGAGCGATCGTGATGAGCTGCTTCTCACCGGCGCTGACCCCCGCCCCCTCGTCGTCGATGACGGTGTCGTACCCGTCGGGCAGTGTCCGTACGAACCGGTCCGCGTGGGCCGCCCGAGCCGCCTCCTCGACCTCCCCGCGCGTGACTTCGCGCGAGGCCCCGTACGCGATGTTGTCCGCGATCGTGCCGCCGAACAGCCAGGTGTCCTGCAGCACCATCCCGATACCGGCCCGCAGTTCGTCGCGGGACATCGTGGCGATGTCGACGCCGTCGAGGGTGATCCGGCCGCCGGTGGTCTCGTAGAAGCGCATCAGCAGGTTCACGAGCGTGGTCTTGCCGGCGCCCGTGGGGCCCACGATGGCGACCGTGTGGCCCGGTTCCACCGACAGGGACAGGTCCTCGATGAGGGGCTTCTCCGGGTCGTACCGGAAGGAGACTCCCTCAAGGGCCACCCGGCCCCGCAGTTCCTCCGGCCGCGCCCCCGTCACCGGGTCGGCCTCCTGCTCCTCGGCGTCCAGCAGTTCGAAGATCCGTTCCGCCGAGGCGACCCCGGACTGCACGAGGTTGGCCATGGACGCGACCTGCGTGAGCGGCATGGAGAACTGCCGGGAGTACTGGATGAAGGCCTGGACGTCACCGATGGAGAGAGAGCCGGACGCGACGCGCAGCCCGCCCACCACCGCGACCAGCACATAGTTCAGGTTCGACACGAACATCATCAGCGGCTGCATGACCCCGCTGTTGAACTGCGCCCGGAATCCGGCCTCGTACAGCTTGTCGTTCTCCTCGGCGAACTGCGCCGCCGACTCGTCCTGCCGTCCGAAGACCTTCACCAGGGTGTGCCCGGTGTACATCTCCTCGATGTGCGCGTTGAGTTTGCCGGTGGTCCGCCACTGCTGCACGAAGTGCGGCTGTGAGCGCTTGCCCACCCGGGTCGCCACGACGAACGACAGCGGCACGGTGATCAGCGCGACGAGCGCGAGCAGCCACGACACGTAGAACATCATGATCAGCACGCCGACGATGGTCAGCAGCGAGTTCACGAGCTGGCCCATCGACTGCTGGAGGGTCTGCCCGATGTTGTCGATGTCGTTCGTGGCGCGGCTGAGGACCTCACCGCGCTGACGCTTGTCGAAGTAGGAGAGCGGCAGCCGCGACAGCTTGGTCTGCACGTCCTCGCGCATCTTGTACATCGTCAGGTTGACGGCCCGGTTCACCAGCCGCGTCGCCATCGCCATCAGCAGGCCGGCCAGCAGGAACGCCACCAGGGCGATCCCCAGGACCTCGCCGACCGCGTCGAAGTCGATGCTCTGGCCCGGGGTGAAGTCCGTGCCCGAGAGCATGTCGGCCATCCCGCCGTCGCCGCGCTCCCGCATCGCCGCGAGCACCTCTGCCTTCGACTGCCCGGCGGGCAGCTCCCGTCCGACGACCCCGGCGAAGACCAGGTCGGTGGCCCGCCCCAGGATCTTCGGCCCGAGGACCGACAGGCCCACACTGCAGACCACGGCGGCGAGCATCACGTACAGCGTGGCGCGCTGCGGCTTGAACTGCGCCAGCAGCCGTTTGCCGGAACCCTTGAAATCCATCGAGTGATGGTCGGGTCCCGACCCGGCCATCATGCGCCCCATGGGCCCGGCCATCAGGCTGCCTCCGCTTCCGTCAGCTGCGAGAGCACGATCTCCCGATAGGTCTCGTTGTCGGCCATCAGCTCGTGATGGCGGCCGGTCCCGACGACCCGGCCCTCGTCGAGGACCACGATCCGGTCGGCGTCGCGGATGGTCGACACCCGCTGGGCGACGATCACGACGGTCGCCTCGGCGGTCTCCCGCGCGAGCGCCGCACGCAGCGCCGCGTCCGTCGCGTAGTCGAGGGCGGAGAACGAGTCGTCGAAGAGATAGATCTCGGGACGCTGTACGAGGGTCCGGGCGATGGCGAGCCGCTGCCGCTGACCGCCGGACACGTTCGTGCCGCCCTGCGCGATCGTGGCGTCGAGCCCGTTCTCGAGGCCCTCCACGAACCCCTTGGCCTGCGCCACCTCCAGCGCGTGCCACAGCTCCTCGTCGGTCGCGTCCGGATTCCCGTACCGCAGGTTGGTGGCCACCGTCCCCGCGAACAGATACGGCTTCTGCGGTACGAGGCTCACCGTGCGCGCCAGCAGCCGCGGCTCGACCGTGCGGACGTCGACGCCGTCCACCAGCACCTCGCCGTCGGTCGCGTCGAACAGCCGGGGGACCAGACCGAGCAGGGTCGACTTGCCGCTGCCGGTCGAACCGATCACCGCGGTCGTCTCGCCGGGCAGCGCCACCAGGTCGACGGCCCGAAGGACCGGCTCCTCGGCGCCCGGGTAGCGGAACCCGGCCCCGCGCAGCTCCAGATGGCCGTGCCGCCGCAGCTCCAGGACCGGAGCCTTCGGCGGGACCACGCTGCTGGAGGTCTCCAGGACCTCCTGGATGCGCTCGGCGCACACCTCCGCGCGCGGCACCATCATGAACATGAAGGTGGCCATCATCACGGACATCACGATCTGCATCAGATAGGCGAGGAACGCGGTCAGCGCGCCGATCTGCATTCCGCCGCTGTCGATCCGGTGGGCGCCGAACCACACCACCGCGATCGACGAGACGTTCACCACCGTCATGACGATCGGGAACATCAGTGCCAGCATCCGCCCGGTCCCCAGCGACACCTCGGTGAGATCGGTGTTCGCCTTGCGGAAGCGCTCCTCCTCGTACGTGTCGCGCACGAAGGCACGGATGACGCGGTTGCCGGTGATCTGCTCGCGCAGCACCCGGTTCACGGTGTCCAGACGCACCTGCATCGTGCGGAACAGCGGCCGCAGCCGGCGCACGATGAGACTGACCGCGATCCCGAGCACCGGCACGACGGCGAGCAGCACGCCGGACAGCGGGACGTCCAGGCCGAGCGCCAGCACGATGCCGCCCACGCACATGATCGGCGCCGACACCAGCAGCGTGAACGTCATCAGGGCCAGCATCTGCACCTGCTGGACGTCGTTCGTCGTCCGGGTGATCAGGGACGGCGCCCCGAAGTGGCCCAGCTCACGCGCGGAGAACGACTGCACCCGGTCGAAGACGGCGGCCCGCAGATCCCGGCCGACCGCGGAGGCGGTACGGGCGCCGTAGTAGACGGCGCCGATGTTGCAGACGACCTGCGCCAGCGAGATGCCGATCATCAGGGCGCCGAAGGACAGGATGTAACCCGTGTCGCCCTTCACGACACCGTTGTCGATGATGTCGGCGTTCAGGGTCGGCAGGAAGAGCGTGGCGCAGGTCTGCAGGAACTGCAGGAGGACGAGCAGGCCGATGGGTTTCTTGTACGGCGTGAGATAGGTACGCAGAAGTCTTATGAGCACGCTGGGTCTCTCGGGGTCGGCGGCGGGGCGATTGGTTGCCCTTGGCCCCCATCGTCGGACACTCCCCCCGTGTTACCTCAACTGATTAACCCAAGAGAGGGCCAAGAGCGGAGCGGGTGTCGGTCCGAAGTCGTAGGCCGCCCGAGACACCTCGCGGCACCGGGTCCCCGGGGGCCGCTTCAGGACCGGAAGGCGCCCGGGTGCGTCTGGTTGCGCACCGACACGTACTGCTGCCGCACCGCCTGCCCCACCGCCAGCTCCTCGCCCGGCTCCAGGACCTGCGCCGCGGCGCCCTGCCAGACCGGCGGCAGACCCGGCTGGATCGTGCCCTGCTGGACACCGAGCGCCCAGGCGGCCTGCCGGGCCGCGCCGATCGCCGCGTAGTCCGCGGGCTGCGGCACCACGATCTGCGTACCGAGCAGCGCGGGCGCGCACGCCTGCACCGCGCTCAGCTCCGCGGCCTGGCCCAGCAGGAAGATCCGCCGTACCTCCACGCCCCGCTTGCGCAGCACGTCGAGCGCGTCGGCGAGACCGCACAGCATGCCCTCGAAGGCGGCCCGCGCCAGATGCTCGGGCTTCATCGACTCGCGCCGCAGCCCGGCCAGCGTGCCGGCCGTGTGCGGCAGATTGGGCGTCCGCTCACCTTCCAGATACGGCAGCATGACCAGCCCGTGGGAGCCCGGCGTCGACTTCATCGCCAGATCGGACAGCGCCTCAAGATCCGGTACGCCCAGCAGCTCGGCGGCCCCGCGCAGGGCCCGTACGGCATTGAGCGTGGTGACGACCGGGAGGTGCATGCCGGTCGCGTCCGCGAGCGAGGTGATCATCCCGGAGGAGTCGACCAGCGCCTCGTGGTGGACGGCCATCACGGAACCGGAGGCGCCGAGCGACACCACCGCGTCCCCGAGGCCGATGCCGAGCCCGAAGGCCGCCGCCATCGTCTCGCCCGTGCCCGCCGAGATCAGCAGCCCCTCGGGCGTCGTCCCCGCGGCCTCCCACGGCCCGAGCACATCGGGCAGCAGGGCCTGGTGGCCGAGCGCCAGTTCCACCAGATCGGGCCGGTACGCGCCGGTCGCCGCCGACCAGTAACCGGTGCTGGAGGCGCCGCCCCGGTCGGTGGTCCGGCGGGCGGGCCTGCCGAGCAGCTGCCACACCAGCCAGTCGTGCGTCTGGAACAGCATCGCGGTGCGCGCGGCCGCCTCGGGTTCGGTCCTCGCCAGCCACCGGAGCTTCGTCACGGGCTGGGCGGCCTGCGGTACGGAGCCCACGGCCTGCGCCCAGGCCTCCCGGCCGCCGAGCGCGTCGACGAGATCGGCGGCGGCGACCTGGGCGCGCTTGTCCCCGCCGACCATCGCGGGACGGACGGTGTTGCCCTGGCCGTCCACCGGGACGAGCCCGTTCTGCTGTGCGGACACACCGATGGCCTGGACGCCCTCCAGGAGCCCGCCGCCCGCGGCCTCGCCCAGGGAGAGCAGCCAGGCCTGCGGGTCGACGTCCGAGGGACGGGAGCCTTCCGCGGCGCCGTCCAGCGGATGCGGGGCATACCCCTGCCGGAGTACGGCTCCGCTGTCCGCGTCGCAGACGACGATGCGTGTGAAATCGGGCGAACTGTCCAGCCCGGCGACTATCCCCATGGCGGAAATTCTGCCGTATCGCTGCGCTGGCTCGGGCCGTGGGAGGCGGTGGGGTGCGCCCGGCTGTGTGTCTGCGGGGGCGTCGTGGCTGGTCGCGCAGTTCCCCGCGCCCCTCAGGTGGGGACGCCGGGCCCGTGCCGGAGAGGTGGTGCTAGGTGTTGCTGGTGCCCCAGTCGTCCTCTGTGCGGGTGCCGTTCGCGTTGCGGTCGCGCAGGGAGCGGACCCGCTCGGAGACCGAGTCGGGGACCCGGTCACCGACCTTCTCGCTCACCACGTGGAACGCTTTCCCGGCGAACTGCCGGCCCTGCAGGGCCGCCGATTCGGCGGTGTTGCGCACCGCAGGGTTCTGCGAGACCTGCCGGGCGGTCTTCCTCAGTTGCTCGTAGCGCTCGCGCCCGGCGCGTGTGCCGAGCACGTATCCCAGAGCCAGTCCGACGACGAACGTGAGCCGGTAGCGCATGGGGCCACCCTTCCTCTTGATCGGTCCTTTACGGCGGCGTCGGTCGCAGGCGGGTTACCGATTGGCGAAGCACCCCCCTGCTTGCGCTAATGTATGTGTCGCAGCGAGCGCACGCCCTCTGGCGAATACCCAGGGAGCTACGTTCGATGCGAACGAGGCAATCCCCTGTAGCTCAATTGGCAGAGCAGCCGGCTGTTAACCGGCAGGTTACTGGTTCGAGTCCAGTCGGGGGAGCTTCGATCTTCCGTAGCTCAATTGGCAGAGCAGCCGGCTGTTAACCGGCAGGTTACTGGTTCGAGTCCAGTCGGGAGAGCAGTGCGAACGAGGACCCCATGAAGCCCATCGGGGTCCTTTTTCATGGCCGCGGGAACCGCTGCGCCCCAGGTGAGGTCCTAGAGGGCAGGCGAAGTCGACCATCCGAAGCAGGAGATCGTATGAGCGGCTATGCTGCGGCAGACGGCGCGCACACATGTGCGCGACGCGCCGTAATGGGGCGGTAGCTCAGCCGGTTAGAGCAGCGGACTCATAATCCGCCGGCCGTGGGTTCGAGTCCCACCCGCCCCACCAACGCTACGCGTGGAGAAACGATCTGACCAGCAACGTCGCTGGAGGATCAGGCGAGTTGAGGTGTCCTTGGGACCCTCCTCGCGGCTTAGAAGAGACAGGGCCACGCACTCATCGGCCCGTCCACAGAACGGCCCACGCCACCTCATCGCGCGGGCCTCGCGGAGCCGCCCGTCCGGCCTTGCTCAACAAGCCTTCCCGGTGCCCGTCGCGGCCCCCTCTGGGTGAAGCCGGTGGGGTGGGCACCGGGGTGGGCACGGACGTGGGTGACGGCCCCGGAGAGCTGCCGCGGGGCAGGGCGCTCGTGGACGGTCGGGCTGCCTCGTGCTCGCCCTCGGCGCGTGTCCGGCCCAGGGCCCGCCGTGAGCAGCCGGAGCCGGAGCCGGAGTCGCCGCAGCCGTCGCCGCAGTCGTGTATCGGTCGGGGTGTACCGGACCGGCGGCTCTGGTGGCCCTCGTGCGCCGTGTTCGCGTCCGACCGGTGACCGTGGACGGCTTTCTGATCTGTGAGCGTCAGAGAGGGGCCTGCCACGTTGTCGTGGTTCCCCGCCGGGCGGGGGTGTCCGGGGTGCCGTCGTCCGAGACCGTCAGGCGCACCGCCGGGCGGCCGTCCGGGAGGCTCGCCGTCGCGTCGACCGTGACCGCGACACGGGTCGTGCCGGCCCGGTGCGACGCCGTGGCGAGGGCGGCTCGCAGGGCCGTGAGGAGGTGCCCCGCCACCGTGTCCGGGACGCGGTTGTCGACCGGTCCCGTGAACTGGACCGACGGCTGGACGCCGAGAACCGCCGCCGCGCCCGCCGTCTCGCGGAGCACCTTGCCCCTGAAGCTGGTCGGGGCGTCCGCGGGCGGCTGCTGCAGCGCGAAGATCGCCGTACGGACCTCCTGGACGGTGGACCTGAGTTCGTCGAGGGCCCGGCCGATCGTCGCGTGGACCTCCGCCTCCCGCTCCTCCGCGGCGGCGCGGCGCTGCGTGGACTCCAGCATCATGCCGGTGGCGAAGAGCCGCTGGACGACCAGGTCGTGCAGGTCACGGGCGATCCGGTCGCGGTCCTCGAAGACCGCCAGCCGCTCCCGGCGCTGCCGTGCGTCCGCCAGCACCAGCGCCAGCGCGGCCTGCGAGGCGAACTGCGTGGCCAGCAGCTTCTCCGCCGGGCTGTACGGGGGATCACCGCGCCGGCGCGGCAGGGCGAGGGTGCCGATGAGCCGGCCCCCGGCCTGGAGCGGCAGCATCATGCTGGGCCCGAACCGGACCCGTACGGGAGTCGTCATGCGCGCGTCGGTCGCCGAGTCGTCCAGGAACACCGGCTCGCCCCCGAGGAGTTGTTCCAGGACCGCGCTGCCCGGCGCGATGGTCGTGCCGATCAGGCCGTCCCGGCCGGCCGGCGCCGACGCCGTGACGATCTCCATGCCGCCCTCGTCCGTGGGCTGGAGGATCACCCCGGCCGACGCGTCGGCGAGGACGCGGGCACGCTCGGCGACCGTCATCAGCGCGTCGGCCGCCGCCTCGCCGGTGAGCAGCGCCGTCGTCACCGCCGCCGCGCCGTCGATCCAGCGCTCCCGCTGACGGGCCGTCTCGTACAGACGGGCGTTGCCGATCGCGATGCCCGCCTGCGCGGCCAGTAGCCGTGCCATCTGCTCGTCCTCGGCGGTGAAGGGTCCGCCGCGCTTCTCGGTGAGGTACAGGGTGCCGTACACCTCGTCCTGTACGAGCAGGGGTACGCCGAGGAAGCTGCGCATCCCCGGGTGGCCGGGCGGGATGCCGCACGCGCGCGGGTCGGTGGTCAGGTCGGTGAGCCTGAGCGGCACGGCCTCGTGGAGGAGCGCGCCGAGCAGGCCCCGGCGTCCGCTGGGCGGATGCCCGATGCGGGCCCGTTCGGCTTCCGGCAGTCCGGTCGTGCAGAACTCCGCCAGGCCGTTGTCGCCGGGCGCGAGCACGCCCAGCGCCGCGTACCGGGCGCCGGTCAGCGCCGCCGCGTTCTCCACGATGCGCTGGAGCGTGGCGCGCAGTTCGAGATCGCTGCCGACACCGAGGACGGCTTCGAGGAGGCGGGGCAGGGGGAGGAGGGGGAGCCCCTGGGAGGAGGGCTCCCCGGGGTCCGTGGGGTCCGTGGGCGTGGGTTCCGTCATGGGTGCCGCGGTGGTGGGGGCTCGGGGGGTTGCGTGCAGGCGGGGTGCGTGCCGACGGGGTGGGTGCGGGTGTTCAGCCGCCCGTCGGGTCGAGGACCAGGGGCTCGATCCGGCCCTCCAGCATCGCGCCCAGGCCGAGGACCGCGCACACGTCGGGCCGTTCGGCGATGTGCACCGGCATGCCCGTCGCCTGCCGCAGCATCTGGTCGAGGCCCGGCAGCAGCGCGCTGCCGCCGACCATCATGATCCCGCGGTCCACGAGGTCGGCCACCAGGTCGGGCGGGCAGACGCGCAGCACCTTGCCGATGCCGTCGAGCACGGCGGTCAGCGGGGTCTGGATGGCGTCGCGCACGGCGGCCGTGTCGACCTGTACGGAACGGGCGAGGCCGGTGGCCACGTCCCGGCCGTGGATCTCGGTGGACGTGGGCCCCTGCGAGGTGAGCCCGTTCCCGGAGAGGGCGAGCTGCAGGGGGCGTACGGACTGCGAGGGGAGCATCAACTCGTGGTGGTGGCGCAGGTGCTGGACGATCGCGTGGTCGATGGCCTCGCCGCCCACGGGGATGCGTTCGGCGGTGACGATCGAGCCGAGGGACAGCACGGCGACCTGGGTGGCGGCGGCCCCGCACACCATGATCATGGTGGCTTCGGGGCGTTCCACGGGCAGTCCGCAGCCGACTCCGGCGGCGATGAGCGTGTCGACCAGTTCGACGCGGCGCGCGCCCAGACCGACGAGCGTCTCGACCGTGGCCCGCTGGGCCAGCGGGTCGGAGTCGTGCGGGGTGCAGGCGGCGGCCCGCAGCCGGGGCTTGCGGCGCAGGGTGCGGCGGACCTTGTCGCCGAGGAGCTGGCGCAGCATGCGCTGGGCCATCTCGATGTCGACGACGGTGCCGCCCGAGACGGGGCGTACGACACGGATGTAGTGGGGGGTACGGCCCGTCATCTTCTCGGCGAACTCGCCGACCGCGATCAGGGCGCCGGTCCTCGTGTTCACCGCGGCGACGCTGGGCTGGTCGACGATCAGCCCGGCGCCCTTCACGAAGACGCGCGTTCTCGCCGCTCCGAGGTCGACGGCGAAATGGCAGCGGCGCAACTGCTCCAGGCTGGCGGTCATGGCGGGTCCTCCCGAGAGCACAGACCGTGGGACTCCACCGGGCGGCGGTCCTCCTACGCATCGTGCGGGAACTGACGGGGTGTCGCCTTTCGGGGTGGGCCGGGCGGGGTGCGGCTGGACGGGTGGTCTTCGCGGGCGCCGGAGGGGGTTCAGGTGTGGGGGAGGGACCGGAGCAGGGGGGCCCACGAGGCCGTGGTCGCCCCGCAGCCCGCGCGGACCAGGCGCTGCCTGTGCCCCTCGGAGCGGGTGTAGCCGAGGAAACGCAGGCCCACCGCCTGCGCCGCGGTCAGTTCGGCGACCGACGAACCGACCAGTACGGCGTCCTTCGCCGGCACGCCGAGATGGTCCAGGGCGCGCAGGAGGCAGTCGGGGTCCGGCATCAGCAGGGTGAGGTCGTCCGCGCGGCCGTGCACTCCACCGGTCACCAGGCCGGTCAGCCGGCCGTGGGAGTGCAGGTACTTCCAGACGGCACCGGGCGCGTTGTCCGCGACGACCGCGGTACGCCGCCCGAGCGAGCTGAGCGTGGTGATCAGGGCGTCCGAGAACGGGGTGGACGCCGCGGTCGACACGGCCCGCTCCTCGATCCGGTTGAGCCGCCGGCGCAGGTCCGCGCCCAGCGGATGGTCCGCGAAGGCGCGCAGCAGGTCGAGCGGGTTGGAGCGCCCCTCCAGCGGCTGCGAGGGCCCGCCGTGCGAGGAGAGCGGTTCGCCCCGCAGCGCGGCCCCGGGGTCCCGCAGCTCGGCGAGGAGTGCGGCGAGCTCTCTGGTGACCTGCTTCTCGGCGTCACTCGTATAGAGCCGGACGAGGGGCCCGTCGAACCCGAGGAGCACGCAGGGGCTCTCCATGAGGGCCGCGGCGGCGTCCTCCGGCCGCGCGGCGGCGGCCCGCCGGGTGGTCGCGGGTTGCCGGGCGGGCGAGGAGGGTGTGGGCTCCGGTCGGTCGGCGGACCCGGACGGCGGTGCGGTCTCGGACGGTCGTGCGGTCTCGGTCGGTGAGGTGGACCCGGACGGAGACGTGGTCCCGTGCGGGGGAGCGGCCTCCGGGCGGTGGGTGGGGCGGGGGGCCGTGGGCGGTTGCGGTTCGCCCTCCGGGGTGAGGCGGATCGAGCACGCCACCGAGAGGCCGGGCACCGGCCACGTGCGCAGCCCGCTGTGCAGGGCGTGCTGGGCCGCGCCCGCGCGGCGGAGCGGGTGGCGGCGCGTGATGCGGCGCGCCTCCCTGAGCAGGTGGTCCAGAAGGCGTTCGGACACGTTGGCGGTCTCGCCGTGCACGAAGGCCACCGGGTCCTCGACGTGCCAGGACAACTCGACCGACGCGGCGAACGCGCCGCCGCCGGAACCGGGCAGGGACAACTCGTGGGCGGCCTGCTGCGTGGTGAGGTCGACCTCGTAGTACGTGAGGCGGGGCCCCGAGGTGGGCGTGCCGGCGAACCCGTCGGGGTCGAAGAGGGCCGGTGCGCCGTCGGGGGGCTGGAACACCACGGCGGTGCGGCCGGGCTCGGGGAGGGGGATCGACATCCGGCGACGGGTGCTGAACGGGCCGCGCACCAGGTCGCGCTGTCCGGGCGGCGGGTCCGGGGCGCGGTCCGGGATGTCCAGGCTGCAGGACCAGGCGAGGGGCGGACCGTCGCCCGCCCCCGGACGCAGGGGCCGGAAGTGGACCGGGCCCACCGGCACGTCACCGCTCGTCAGTTCCTCGTAGAGGACGGGGGAGACGACCACGGCGATGTCCGACTGCTCCGAGGAAGGGGGCGGAGGGGTGGTACGGGGAGGGCGCGCGGTGTGCCAGAACGTCAGCCGGATCCTGGGCGGGTCCGGCACCTCCAGGAGTATGTCCGGCAGATCGCGCAGGGTCGCGTTCAGCACGTCCAGGACGGACGCCCCGGGGGCGACGAGGACGAGGTAGCCGTTGTCGACGGCCTGCATGTCGTACTGGTCGGAGGTCAGACCGCTCAGCGAGAGCAGCCAGGCCATGGTGTGGGAGAGCGTGCTGTGGGCGCCCCGGTGGCCGCCTGAGTCCGTGAACTCCATGGTGACGGTCGGCCGGCTGTCGTCGGGGGCGGCGCGCAGTTCGCGGTACAGCTCGAGGAGGGTGAGGTTCGGCTCGCCGAACTGCCGGTCCTGGAGCTCCTCGTACGCCTCGTACGAGTCGATGGCCTCGGCGATGCGGCCCTGGCCCTTGAGGGCGAGCATGTGCAGACGCCGGAAGTCCTCGCGCTCGGGGTGGTCGCGCAGCAGCTCGCCGAGGTCGGTGGCCGCGCGCTCGAACCGGCCCAGTTCCAGGTCGAGTTCGGCGCGCGTGACACAGAGGGTGAGGCGCAGGGCGCGCAGCCGTGTGCGGGTCGCCTCGGCGGCGGGCCCGGGAACCTCGTCGACAGGGTGGCCGCCCCACAGGTCGATCGCGTGCTGGACGGCGTCGCGGGCCTCGGCCGGCTCCCCGGCGTCCCGGAGGGACTTCGCTGTGGCGACGAGTACCTGGCAGCGGTTCACATCGATGGTGTGCGGAACCGCGTACAGGGCGTATCCGTCGGCGGTCGTGGCCACGACTCCGGGACCGAGGATGCTGCGCAGCCCGCTCGCGTACGTGGCCAGGAGGCGCCCGGCGCGCTGCGGAGGGCGCAGGCCCCACAGGCCGGCCGTCAGTTCGTCGTACGTCACGGTCCGGCCGTGCCGGAGAAGCAGCATGCTCAGCAGAGCTTGTTCCCGCGGGGAGCCGGCGGGCAGGGCCCGGCTTCCCCGGCTGATCCGTACGGGGCCCAGCAGCCGATAGCGGTACTGGTCCGCGCTGACGGCGTCCAGCAGCTGGGAGAAGGACGGGGTCCGGAAGAGGTCCCGGCCGCGTCGCTGGGTCGCCAGGTCCGTGGAGACAAGAGGCCGGACGGCGTCGTCGAACCGTGACCGGAACTCACGCGGAAGCCGCCCGAGTTCACCGGGTGGCTCCCCCTCGGCCAGCTCGCGCAGCAGGTGTCCGAGATCCGCCAGATCCTTCGACTCGCCCCGCGTACGGTCCGCTCCCGGCACGAAGGACGAGACCTTCACGGTGCCGTCCGGACACAGCAGCAGGCAGTGAGGGGTGACTCCGCCGTGTACGACGCCGTGTCCGTGCATCGCCTGCAGACCTTGCACGACCTGTTGCGCCAGGGGAGCGAGCAGGGTGAAGGGCAGCTGGAAGCCGCCCTCGGCGGTCAGTTCCCCGACGGTGAGTCCGTCCACGAACTCCGTGACCAGGTAGGCGGTGCCGTCCTCGAAGCCGTAGTCGTACACGGCCGTCACCTGCGGATGCTCCACGCCCGCGAGGGCCCGCGCGGCCTCCAGGAAGCCCTGCCGCCGCTCCGGTGCGACGGTGTACCGGTGCACCGCGACCGTCCGGTCGAGCCGGGTGTCCTGGGCCTCCATGACGCGCTTGCCCGGCCCCAGGCGGCGTACGGGCCGATACCTGCCGAGCACCAGCCCCGCGGCGCTCTTCGAGGGCGGGCCGCCCATGCGTCGTACGGACTCCTCCCGCACCGCCGCGAACGGTTCGCCCGCGGCCGGCCCGCCCCCGGGGCCCGTGCCCCCGCCGCCCGGGGCGAGCACGCGGAACTCGCCGGCCGACAGTCCGGCCCGCTCGTCGATCAACGCGCCGATCCGGGCCAGGAGTTCGGAGGTCCGGCCGTACGCCGAGCGCGGCAGGGTGCGTCGCAGCAGCTCCCGTACGCCCGGCCGGAACACGTACGAACCGGCCGCCCCCGGGACCGCGACGAGCGCGCCGCTGAGGATCACCTCGGCCAGGTGCTGCGGGCGCGGGTTCTTCTCGACCGCCGCCTGGACCAGCCGCATGACCGGCAACTCCACCGGCCCCACCGCGAGATGACCGGCCAGCCGGAAGGCCTCCGGCGAGGCGAGGGAGCGGAAGCGCAGCAGCAGTTCCTCCGGGGAGAGCCGCTCGACATCGCTGCGGCCCCTCTCGTCGACCGGCGCGAGCGGCGGCCCGGAGCCCAACAGGGCGACGGCGGCCGGCAGTCGGCCGCCGCCCGCCACGAGGGACGACCAGTTCCCCAGCCAGGGCGCCGACGCTTCGAGCACGGGCAGCGGCAGCAGACCGCGCGGCAGACCCTCAAGCGCGTACGGGGCCAGCGCGTACGAGTCCACGTCGTACGCCGAGTTGGGTGCCGCCGGTCCCGGCGCGGTGATCCGCGCGGTCGTGGCCGGCAGTGCGGTCGTGCGCCACAGGCGCTCCGGCAGCGGCTGTACCAGGGCGACCGGCATCCGGGCCGACCAGCGGCGCAGTGTGCCGTACCAGCGGGTGCCCGCCGGGCCGTCCCGCCACTGCGGACCCATGCAGTCGCTGAGCAGGAGGGTGACCGTACGCCCGTCGGCGAACGACTCCTGCGAGCCGGGGCGGCGTACCGTGCCGTCGGCCTCCAGCCGGTGCAGTTCCACCGTGCGGAAGATGCCCGACTGGGCCAGTGCCGCGTGCAGTTCGCGGACGAGCGGGCGCCAGACGGGCATCGTCGGGCCGGTGTCGTGCACGAGGTGCAGCGTCAGCCATCGCTCGGCCATGGGCCGCAGCACGGGCAGCCACCACTGGGGTGCGGCTCCGAGCCGGGCGATGCGGTGGGCGGTCGCCGCCTCGTCCAGCTCCCTGCCGACCGGCGCGGGGACGCTTCGCTTGAGGGGGCGGAGGGCTCGTTGCAGTCCGAGGGGGTGGGGGAGCATCGGGGGTGCGGGGGCCAGGAGGGACGTGTACGGGCCGTTCGGAGGCGGGGCCTCCTCCGGACGTCCGTCCCGGCGCGGGCCCTGCGGGGCGGCTGCGGGGGTGCGCCTGCCTGGCAGCCGAAGGGGGACGAGGGTGTCGGGTGGGTCTGGGGCGGTGCGGGGTGGGGGGTCGGGTGCGGGTTCGTCGGCGCTGGGCGCGCCGTTCCCCGCGCCCCTTGGGCGGGTGGGGGCGGAGGGAGCGGGAAGGCTCGGGTCGTCCGGGGTGGGTGCGGGCGTGGGTGGGGTGGTGGGCTCCGGGGATGGCATGTGGGCCGCCAGCCA
This sequence comes from Streptomyces sp. NPDC127119, assembly GCF_042677425.1. Lineage (NCBI taxonomy): Bacteria > Bacillati > Actinomycetota > Actinomycetes > Kitasatosporales > Streptomycetaceae > Streptomyces > Streptomyces sp. NPDC127119. The sequence continues at coordinate 14,652 of NZ_JBHXTO010000094.1, forward strand.
CAGGAGTTCGGCCAGTTCCACCGAGGTCGGCTGCGGGGCGCCCGATGCCCGGGCCAGTACGTCGGCGAGGAACGCGGCGCCCGCGCTCCCGCCTTCGTCCGCGTCCGCGCCCCGGTCAGAACGCATCCGGTTCCTCTCCCGACCGGCTCAGATATGGCATCAGCTGCTCGGCCAGTTCGTCCCGGGACGACGCGTCGAGGCCCGCCACGCCCGTGAGGTAGATCGCGTTGAGCAGCTGGTCCGTGGCGAGTTCGCCCTCGGTCCCGCGGGACAGGAAGCGTTCGATCAGGTCACGGGCGTTCTCGTCGGGTTCGCCCAGGTGGGCGCGGACGATGTGCTCCAGGTGCGCGGCGCGGGGCTGGTGGAGTTCGAGGCGGACACAGCGGCGGAGGAAGGCGGGCGGGAACTCGCGCTCGCCGTTGCTGGTGAGGACCACGAAGGGGAAGGCCCGGCAGCGGACCCGGCCGCGCGAGACCCCGACCCGCTCGTCCGTGCCGTCGATCATGACCTCGGCCGTGGGGGTGTGCCGGGCGGAGCGGACCAGCTCGGGGATCTCGTACTGGCCCTCCTCCAGGATGTTGAGGAGGTCGTTCGGCAGGTCCAGGTCGCTCTTGTCGATCTCGTCGATCAGCAGGGCCCGCGGTCGGCCGTACGGGAGGAGTGCCGTGCCGAGCGGGCCGAGCCGCAGATGGTCCTGCAGCTCGCTGTCCTTCGGCAGGACGGAGTCCGGTGGGGCCTCACCGCCGGGGCGGGCGTCGCGTGCGGCCGCGTACAGGCGGGACAGCGGGTCGTACTGGTAGAGCCCGTCGTGCAGCGTGGTGCGGCTGGTGACGTTCCAGCGCAGGACGGGGCCGAGCCGCAGCTCCCTCGCCACGGCGTACGCCAGGCTCGACTTGCCGCTGCCCGGCGGGCCCGTCACCAGGAGGGGCCTGCGCAGATAGAGGGCCGCGTTGACGAGCTGCACGGCGCGGTCCGTGGCGCGGTAGGTGCGGGCGCGGTGCCGGCGGTCCGGGGAGGTGGCCGAGGCGTCGTCGTCCTCGGCGGGCGTCGCCAGCTCCGGTCCGCCGTCGAAGTCGCGCCAGGGCGGCGGCGCGGGCAGCTCGGCGATGCCGTCGTGGGGCTCGCTCGCACCCGTGTAGACGGGCCACAGGGACATGATCTCTCCGAACGTGTTCCGGTGTGCGGTTGCGGCTTCGGTGGGCTGGGACGGACACGCCTCTAGCCCACCGGGTTGTGCAGGTAGCCGGTGGGATCAGGCAGGCATTCGGGGTCCTCCCAGAGCAGGGCCAGGTCGTACGCCCAATGCGGCTCCGGGGCGTCGGAGGCGTACGCCGTCTCCCGCAACTCATGGATGTGACGCGGTAGTTCGCGGGGCGGCAGGTTCGCCAGATGTGCGGCGAGACGGTCCAGGAACTCCGACCCCCGGCAGTCGACGGACTCCCCGCACCGGTGCTCGCCCCGGCAGCCGGTGCGCGGCCACAGCATCACCGGAACCGCCGCGTTCAGGCTCGCCTGGAACAGCCGCCGGACCCGGTCCGCACGCGGCGGCGTGGCGAAACCCACCATGTCCGCGTCGCGGCGCAGCCCGATGGTCAGCTTCACCTGGTCCTGGCCGACCGACCAGCAGTCGATACGGTGCAGCCGGGCCGTCGGCCGCTCGTCCAGGTACTGCCACTTCTGCCGGAGCTTGTGCTGCAGGCCGCCGCTGCGCCGACGCTCCAGGTCCATCACGACCAGCGGTGCGAAGGAGCCGAGCGGGCTGTCGTCGTCCGCGCTGCGCTGCCAGTGCGCGACGTCCGTGTTGAGCCAGCGGCGCGGCAGCACGAAGGCGATCAACTCGCGTGCGCCCACTTGTAGTTCGCGGTACGCCTCGTCGATCCGCTCCAGCGTGTACGGGCGTACGCGGTCGACGGGGAGGCGGCGCGAGCCCACCACCCTTCGGTGTCCTCCGTTGTACGCGGACACCTCCACGAGGAAGGCTCCGTCGCCTGAGCCGCTGGGGGCGATCTCCACGAGGATCGGGGACCAGGAGTGTGCGGGTCCTGTGGGGGCGGGCGGGGCCGGGCGGTGGGTCTGTGGGGCCGAGGGCCAGGCGCGCAGGGCTGTGCGGGTGGGGGTGTCGTCGATGAAGTCGGCGAGGCGGGTGGTGAAGCGGGTGATCGCTTCCGGGTCCTGCACCTCGGAGAGGAGGTACCAGGCCGCGTCCCACAGGGAGGTGAAGCCGTGGGGTGGGAGTGGGGGGCCCAGGGGGCCCACGGCCTCTTGGTACAGCCGTTCCGGGGAGTGGGTGTATTGCGTCTGCGGGCCGGTGGGGGCTGGTCGCGCAGTTCCCCGCGCCCCTGGCAGGCGGGGCTGCGCCCCTGCCTGAGCTTCGGGTGCGGGGGGCTCCAGTTGTTCCAGTAGGTGTCTCAGGGTCTTCTTCTGGTGCTGGTCGTGGGTCGGGGTGGGGATCAGGTCTGCCAGGCGGGGCCAGTAGCGGGCCATGATCTGGGCGGGGAGCATGCGGCCGTTGCGGATCTCGGGGCTGCGGGCGGCGGCCGAGACCATGCCCACGACCCGGCCGGTGTCCGCGAGGGTCACGGCGGCGCCGCTGAACCCCGGTGCGAGCGGCTGCCCGTGCGCGGCCCACGACTCCAGCTGGACCCACTCGCCGGCGATCAACTGCTGGGCGGTGGCCCGGTATTCGGCGAGCGTCCCCTCGTCGTACCGCTTGGGGAAGCCGTAGGCGAGGAGCCTGCGCGGGGGATCGCCGTACGCGTCGGCGGGTGTCGCGAACTCCGCGGGCTTCATCGGCACCGGCCGGTCCAGCTCCAGTACGGCCAGGTCGCCCGGGTCGCTCTCGCGGCCGTCCCAGCCGCCGTGCGCGACCACCCGGGCGGGGACCTGCTCGTAGCCACCGTGCGCGAAGGACACCGCGACCGTCTCGGTGTCGCTGCGCGCCACGACATGGGCGCAGGTCAGAACGTGCTGCTCGGTGACGAGGAAACCGGCACCGGTGTCCCGTCCGCAGCTGATTCTCGCGTGCCAGGAAGCGCTGCTCATGGGCCCGGGGTGGTCTCCGGAGAAGTGAGGGAGGCGGGGGAGGCCGCCGGGGGGCCGTCCGGCCGCTCGGGCGACCAGGAGAGCTTGACCACGAGGTGGCCCTCGACGGCACTCTTGGCGATCAACGCGCCCGCCTCCGCCGTGAGTTTGACGCCGAACTCGATCTCCACGGAGTCGGGCTTCAGTGAACCGTCCCTGAAGACGCGGAGCGCGGCGCCGGCGGCGGCCCTTACCCCCTCCAGCGAGCCCTCGAAGGTGCGGGTCGCGGCGACCGTTCCGTCGCCCCGGGCCACCAGGCGGGAACCCGACTCGTCCTCGGCTCCCTCGACGACGACAAGGGTCCCGTCGTCGGTCTTGAACTCCACTAATCCGTCCATGGCGCCGCACAACCCCCGTAGTCCGTCACTGGTGACCGCCTTCATTGTCACGGACGGTACTTGCCGCTGTCGCGGTTTCCACCGGTCGTTCACCGTTCCGGTGGCGGAAAACCGCCAGGGCAGCTTCCCGCCAGGTTCCGTCGACGCCACCGCACCACCGGCCCCCCGAGACTCTTCGCAGCACCCTGACACCGGCTTGGCTCGCAGCAGCGTCGACGCGTCGACGCGTCGAGAAGAGGGGTACCGATGATCAGAGGTTCCGCCGGACACGGGGTGGCGCTCGCGGCGGCCGGACTCGTGTTCGCCCTCCTTCCGGCCGACGGGGCCGGGGCCGACGCGCAGGACACCGACGCCCGGCCGCGCACCCGCGCCGCGTCCGCCGCCCACACCGTCACCCTCGTCACCGGCGACCGGGTCACCGTCACCGAGCTCGGCGGCGGCAAGAGGACGGTGACCGTCGAGCGGGCGGAGGGGGCGACCGGCGCGGTCCGTACACAGACGGCGAACGGCGACCTGACCGTCGTACCGGACGAGGCGCTGCCGTATCTGCGGGCGGGCACCCTCGACCGGCGGCTGTTCGACGTGGGTGAGCTGATACGCCAGGGGCTGACCGACCGGAGGACGGACGAGCTGCCGCTGATCGTCACCTACGAGAAGGGCGCGCGGGTGGTGACTCCGCGCGGGGCCGAGCGGACGCGCGGGCTGCCGAGCATCCGCGGGGCCGCCGTCGCGGCCGACAAGGGGCGGACGTTCTGGCGGGCCCTCACCCGGCAGGACGGGATCGGCACGGGCCGGATCGACGCGGGCCGGATCGACAAGGTCTGGCTCGACGGGCGGGTCCGGGCGGAGATGGCCGAAAGCAACGCGCAGATCGGTACGCCCGAGGCCTGGGAGGCGGGGCTGACCGGCAAGGGCGTCACCGTGGCGGTACTGGACACGGGGGTGGACGTCGGCCATCCCGATCTCGCCGGGCGGGTCTCCGTGACGAGGAGTTTCGTCGAGGGTGAAGAGGTGGCCGACCGCAACGGCCATGGCACGCACGTCACTTCGACCGTCGGCGGCAGCGGCGCCGCGTCCGACGGCAAGGAGAAGGGCGTCGCGCCCGGCGCCACGCTCGCCGTCGGGAAGGTGCTCGGCGACCAGGGCTCGGGCAGCGAGTCGCAGATCATCGCGGGCATGGAGTGGGCCGCGCGGGACGTCGGCGCCACGGTCGTCTCCATGAGTCTCGGCTCGACCGAGCCCAGCGACGGCACCGACCCCATGGCCCGTGCCGTCGAGACCCTCACCGCGGAGACCGGCGCGCTCTTCGTCGTCGCCGCGGGCAACACCGGCGCCCCCTCGTCCATCGGCTCGCCCGGCGCCGCCGACTCCGCGCTGACGGTCGGCGCGGTCGACTCCGCGGACCTGGCCGCGTACTTCACCAGCGCGGGCCCCCGCCACGGCGACAACGCCCTCAAGCCCGACCTGGCCGCCCCGGGCGTCGACATCCTCGCCGCCCGCTCCCGGCTCTCCGCGGGCAGCGGCGACTACACCGCCATGAGCGGTACGTCGATGGCGACACCCCATGTCGCGGGCGTGGCCGCCCTCCTCGCCGAGCGGCACCCCGACTGGACCGGCGGCCGGCTCAAGGACGCGCTGATGTCGACGTCCAGGCAACTCGACGCGTCCGCATACGTGGTGGGTGCCGGACGAGTGAGCGTGCCCGAGGCGGTGACGGCCGAGGTCACGGCCACCGGAAGCGCCGATCTGGGCTACTACCGCTGGCCCTACACGTCGAACGAGCCGGTGACCAGGACTCTCACGTACTCCAACTCCGGGGACCGGCCTGCCGAGTTGAAGCTGACCGTGTCCGGCGCACCCGAGGGGGTCGCGACGCTCGCCGACTCCACGCTGACCGTGCCCGCGCACGGGACCGCCACCACGACCGTGACCGGGGACGGTGGCAGGGCCCCGGTCGGCAACACCAGCGGGCGGATCGTGGCAGCGGCGGCGGACGGCACGCCCGTCGCGCACACCGCCTTCGGGCTGGTCAAGGAGGAGGAGCGGTACACCCTCACCGTGCACGTCAGGGGCCGGGACGGCGACGCCACCGCGGCCGACCTCGTGGTGCAGCGACTCGCGGAGGGTGTCGACCCGTTCCCGGAGCACGTCGGTGACACCGGCACGGTCGAACTGAGGCTTCGGCCGGGCACGTACAGCCTGAACACCTTCCTCGACGTGCGCGGCAGCCGTGGCGCCGACTCGCTCGGGCTCGGCTTCCTCGCGGCACCCGAGATCGCACTCGACCACGACCGCGAAGTCACGCTCGACGGGCGCCGGCTGAGGGAGATCGCGGCCCATGTCGACCGGCGTACGGAGACTCGGCAGCTGCTCATGGAGTACGACCGGTCGGCGAACGGGACGGACCTCTTCGGGGCCGTCCAGGTGCCGCTCCGGTACGACAGCGTCTTCGCGGCGCCCACGGCGAAGGTGACGAAGGGCAGCTTCGAGTACCGGACCGTATGGCGGCTCGGGAAGCCGCTGCTGGAGGTGAAGGGCGTCGGGGAGGCGGTGGTCCAGCCCGGGGGCACGCTCGTCGAGGGCCGCCGCACGCTCCCGCTCGTCGATGTCGGCAGCGGCGACACGGGCTCCGGCGACACGGGCTCCGGGGCCGGGGGATACGGCGGAAAGGACGTGCGGGGCAAGGCCGTGCTCGTCCGGATGGAGGAGGGCGCGGTGCCGTCGGAGATCGCTCAGGCGGCCCAGGACGCCGGCGCCGCGGCGCTGTTCGTGACGGACGACGTACCCGGCCGGCTCAACGCCTGGTTCGGGACCGACGACAACACGGACCGGCCGATCCAGATCGCCACCCTGAACGCGGCGGACGCGGCGCGACTCCGGTCGGCGGGGCGGGCCGCGATGAACGGGACACGCAACACGCCCTACACGTACGACCTTTCGGAAGGACACAAGGGAGGCATCCCGGCGCGTGACCTCACCTACGAGCCGTCGTACCGCCAACTCGCCGTGCTGAACACGAAGTTCCATGCGGTGAGGCCCGTCTCGGGCAGTGAGTTCCGGTACTCGCTCACCGATGACGCGTTCCCCGTCGGGATCGGCTTCCAGGAGCGGGCCGACTTCCCGGCCGAGCGGACCGACTACGTGTCCACGGGCCCCGGCCAACTGTGGCACGAGTCCGTCGACGTGGGCGCCGGAGACCTGGAGGAGCGCAGCGGACTCGTCCGCCGTCGCGGGGGCACGCGGCAGGACCTCGACTGGTTCCGGCCGGTCTGGCACCCCTGGCTCGGCACCGGGCTCGGCTGGGGGCAGCAGCGCTCCGGCTCGACCCTGCAGTTCAACGTGCCCGGCTGGGGCGACTCCGGACCCGACCACACCGGCTTCGGCAACGTGTGGGACGAGAGCAGCGGCATGACGCAGTTCACCGAGGTCCACCTCGACGGGGAACCGGTCGACCGGCGGACCGGCTCCGCCGCGTACGTCCGGGACGCGCCCGCCGACGAGCACACGTACACGGTCGTCACGGACACGACCCTGGACGCGGACCGCTGGAAGCTCGCGACGAAGGGCCACTCCGAGTGGACCTTCAGATCGGCGGCCACCCCGGAGAACCGCTGGACGACCCTCCCCCTGATCAACCTGGGCTTCGACCTCGACACGGACCTGACCGGGAACGTACGGGCGGGTGGCCGGCTGCCTGTGGCCATCAGCGCGTCGTACGTGCCGGGGATCACGGAATCCCTGAGGGGGCGCAGCCCCCTAGGGGCGCGGGGAACTGCGCGCCCAGCCCAACTCAACCCGCACCCGACAACCGACGATCCGTCCCCGGGAACCCTCGGCAGAGCGAGACTCGAAGTCTCGTACGACGACGGCACGTCATGGCAAAAGGTGAGCCTGCTGGAGACCGGCGCCGACACCTGGCAGGGCACGCTCACCGTGCCACGCGGCACCCCGTACGTGTCCCTGCGGGCCTCGGCCGCCGACGACCGAGGCGGCTCCGTGACCCAGGAGATCATCCGCGCGGTGGGCGTGCGGTAGACGGGCGCCGGGCGTGCGGTCGGCCGCGACTCACCGCCTCCGCTCCACGATCCCCCGCTCCACGACTCCCCGCACGACACCCAGCTCCACCAAGTCCTGCGGACGGATGCGGAGTTGGTCGGCCGTGGCCCGTACCTCCTCGGGCGGGCGCTTGAGGATGGCGGCCGCGAGTTCGGGGGCGATGACGGAGAAGTAACTGTCCGGCGTGGCCCACGTGTTGGCGGGGGCGGCGAGCGCCAGGGCCCCGCCCGAGCCGCCCTCCCCGATCAGCAGCGTGGTCACCGGGGTCTCGGCCACCGCCACCGCGGCGAACAACTCCGCGATCGCCGCTCCCGCGCCCTGCCGCTCCGCCTCCGCGTCGTTGGCGGCGCCCGGGGTGTCCACCAGAGTCAGCACGGGGATACGGAGCCGGTCCGCGAGCCGGATCAGCCGGGCGGCGGTGCGATAGCCGGCGGGGAGCGTGGCGGTGCCGGTCTGGGCCGCGTACGCGACCGTACGGCCGTCCTCCGCCCGGACGCCGAAACCGCAGAGCATGCCCTCGTCGGTACCGCCGCAACGGTCACCGCTGATCGCCGCGCGCCGGGTGAAGCAGGCGTCCAAATAGGCCTCGGCGCGCGGCCGTCGCGGGGCGCGGGCGGCGCGTACGGCCTCCCAGCCGGTGACCGGGAGACCGACGTCGCCCAGTGCCGGGGGCGGCGGCACGGGGTCCGTCGACGGGTCGCTGAGCAGTCGCAGCCAGAGCGCCAGCGCTTCCGGCAGCTCCCGCTCGGGCACCACCGCGTCGACCGCCCCCGCCGCGAGCTGCGCCTCGGCCGTGTAGGCGACCGGGTCCGCGTCGGGCGGCCGGACCCGCGAGCCCGCGAAGCCCACCTGCGCGCCGGGCAGCGCGAGGATCACATCGGCGCCCGCGCCCAGGGTGGCCCAGCCGCCGCCCGTCGTGGGGTCGCGCAGTACGGCGATCTGGGGGAGACCGGCCGCCCGCGTGAGCACCGACTGCCGTGCCACCCGATGGAGTTGGACCAGTGCTCGCATGCCCTCCTGCATCCGGCTGCCGCCCGTCGCGACGAGGGAGACGACCGGGAGGCGGTGTGCGCGGGCGTAGGCGTGCGCGGCCTCCAGCCGGTCGCCCGTGCGCTCGCCCAGCGAGCCGCCGAGGAACCCGAACTCGAAGGAGATCAGCACGGCCGGGGTCGTACCACCGTCGTCGCTCTTGACGGTCGCGGTGCCGCAGACGACGGACTCCTCCTCGCCGGTGCGGTCCGCGGCCCGGGTGCGCGAGGCGTCGTACCCCTGCCAGGACAGGGGCCCGTCCGGCCCGTACGAGCCCCGGGGGGTGGGGGGTGCGAGGTCGGTGAAGCCGATGCCGACCAGGGCGATCGCCTCGCGGGCCGTGAACCGGCGGGAGCCGTGGACCGCGGCACTCTCAGTCATGGGCCAGCGCACGCTTCATGATCTTGCCCATGTCGTTGCGGGGCAGGGCCGCGAGATAGTGGACGACGCGGGGACGCTTGTGCGGCGCGAGACGGTCGGCCACATGGTCCGCCAACTCGGCCGCGGATGGCGGTTGTTGGGCATCGGCGGGCACGATCCACGCCACGATCCGCTCACCGAGGTCGGCGTCCGGTTCGCCCGTGACCGCGGCCTCCCGTACGCCCGGGTGCTCGATGAGGGCGTTCTCGATCTCGCCCGCCCCGATCTTGTAACCGCCGCTCTTGATGAGGTCGGTGGCCTTGCGGCCGACGATGCGTACGTACCCGTCGGGGTCGCGCACCGCCATGTCGCCGGTGCGGAACCAGCCGTCCTCGGTGAAGGCCGCCGCCGTCGCGTCGGGCCGGTTCAGATACTCGGTGAAGAGGTTCGGGCCCCTGACCTGGATCTCACCCACGCTCTCCCCGTCGTACGCCTCCAGGACCGTCCTGCCGTCCTCCTCCGTCAGCCGCAGCTCGACGCCCGGCAGCGGCACGCCGACCGTGCCCGCGCGGGGCTCGCCGTCGGCGCGGACGCTGGTGTTCATCAGCGTCTCGGTCATCCCGTACCGCTCGACGACCCGCCGGCCCGTCGCCTCCGCGATCCGCTCGTGGTCGTGCACCGGCAGGGCCGCCGAACCGGACACGAGCAGGCGTGCCCGCCCCAGCGCCTTCGCGAGCGCCGGGTCGTCGGGCAGGGACTCCGCGATCCGGTGGTACATCGTCGGCACCCCGAACAGCATGGTGGCGCCGTCGGTCAACTCCCTCGTCACGCCCGCCGTTTCGAAGCGGCCGAGGTGCCGTACGGATCCGCCGCGGCGCAGCGGGCCGAGGATGCCCAGGATCAGGCCGTGCACATGGAAGAGGGGCAGGCCGTGCACGAGGACGTCGTCGCCGGTCCACTGCCAGGCGTCCGCGAGGGCGTCCAGGGTGGTGGCGACGGCCCGGCGCGGGATGACGGCACCCTTCGGGGGGCCGGTCGTGCCGGAGGTGTAGACGACGAGGGCGGGCAGCTCGTCGGCGAGGCGGTCCGTGTCCGGGGCGAGCGCCGGCGAGGCCGGCCCGCTCGCCCGTACGTCGATGTCGACGTCGACGCGCGCCAAGGAGGCGAGAGAGTCGGGGAGTTGGTCGTCCGGGGCGGCGAGCACGAGTGCCGGCGCGCTGTCCGCCACGATGTGCCCCAGCTCGCTGCCGCCCGACTTCGGGTTGAGCGGCACGGCGGGGACACCGGCCAGCAGCGCGGCGACCACGGCGACCGCCGTCTCCAGGGTGGGCGTGGCCCATACGGCGATCCGGCCCGCCTCCCCGACGCGGGCGGCCAGCGGGGCGGCGGTCGCCGCGAGTTCGCCGTAGGTCAGGGAGCGGTCGCCGAAACGCAGGGCCGACCGGTGCGCGGCGGTGCCGTCCGGGTCCGCCAGTGCCTCGGTCAGGGCCGGGAAGAGAGGGGACACGCGTGCGTACTCCTTGCTCGTCGGGCGTGGGTGTTCGGTCGTTCTGGTTGTCGTCCGTTGTCGTCCGTTGTTGTCCGTATCAGGGTGCCGGACGCGGTGGGCGGGCCGGTGTCACCCCCAGTCGGGTACCACCAGCGCGAGCCACACCACGGCGGGGACCACGGCCACCACGATCCCTCCGTACATCATCAGCTGCCGGAAGAAACGCTCCCGGTCGACACCGGGTGCCGCGGCGAGGACCAGGGCGCCGTTCGTCGAGAACGGGCTCACGTCCACCACGGTCGCCGACACCGCCAGCGCCGCGACCATGCCGATCGCACCGATCTCGCCCTGCGCCAGGAACGGCACCGCCAGCGGGATCAGCGCTCCCATGATGCCGACGGAGGAGGCGAACGCGGAGACCAGCGCGCCGATGTAGCAGAGCAGGACGGCCGAGAGCAGCGGGACACCGATGTCGCTGACGCCCTCGCCCGCCCAGTCGATCGTGCCCATCTCGTCGAGGACTCCGACGTACGTCAGCACACCGCAGATCAGCAGGACCGTCGGCCAGGCGATCTGGCTGACGGCGTTGCGGCTGTCCTCGGCCCAGACGGTGCTGAGCAGGACGGCGAGGGTGATGGAGGTGAGTCCGGCGTCCAGGTCGAAGACGAGCACGGCGACGACGAGGGCGACGAGCGCGGCGAGGGTGGCGATCCGGGCGGGGTTGAGCCGGGAGGTGTCGTCGTCGGTGTCCAGCGCCACCACGTCCCCACTCCCACTCCCACTCCCGTCTCCGGCCCCGCTCCCGGTCGCTTCTCCGGTCGGCCCTCCGGCCACCGCAGCGGCCTTCTGCCGGTCGCGGTCGCGGTCACGGTCGATCGTCTCGGCGCGGCTCAGCTTCAGACCGCCGAACAGCACGAACACGACCGCGGCGATCACGAGGTTGACGACGAGGGAGGCGAGGAAGAGGGCGATCTCGCTGCCGGGCAGGCCCTCGCGCTCGACGATGCCGTTGACGATCGATCCGTAGATGCTGATGGGCGAGAAGCCGCCGCCCTGCGCGCCGTGCACGACCATCGCGCCCATCAGCAGCGGGCTGATGGAGTAACGCGCGGCGAAACTCAGGGCGATCGGCGCCACGATGGCGACGGCGGCCGGACTGACCGCGCCGATCGCGGTCAGCGCGCCGGTCAGCACGAACATCACCCACGGGATCAGCACGACCCGCCCGCGCACGAGCCGGATCGAAGCGTGCACCAGCCAGTCGGTCGTGCCGTTGGCGCGGGCGATCGCGAAGAGGTACGTCACGCCGACGAGCACCACGAAGAGGTCACCGGGGAAACCGGCGAAGATCTTGTCGGCGTCGAGGTCGGCGACGAGTCCGCCCACACCGAAGGCGGCGGCGAAGGCGAGGGCGCCCATGTTGATGGAGCGGGTGGTGGCGATGACGAACACCACGACGAGTACGAGGATCGATATCAGTTCGGCGGACATACGGGCTCCCGTCTTTGGGTCCCTTGTCGAGTGGGGGGCCGAGGGGGTGGGGGAGATGTGGGAGGCGTGGGAGGTGCGCGGGGTGGTCAACTGGCTGAGTGGCCAAGTGGCTGAACCACATTGGGCGGCCGTGGTGGAGAGCGTCAAGAGAGATGACGTAAATTGGCTCAGCCACTCATCCACCAGATCGAGAGGTAAGGGGGAAGACCGGACATGACCGACGCACTGCGGCCCATGGGGTCCAAGCCGCGCCTGTACGAGCAGGTCCTCGACCGGCTGCGCAGCTACGCCGCCGAGGGCGGCCTCGGTGCCGGTGACCGGCTGCCGCCCGAACGCGACCTCGCGGCCAGACTCGGTGTCAGCCGCGCCTCCGTGAAGCAGGCCATAGTGGTTCTGGAGGTCCAGGGCCTGGTCGAGGTCCGCCACGGCGGCGGCACCTACCTCGTCCGGGACACCCTCGACGCCGAGCCGGTGGAACAACTCGTCGACCGGCGGCGCCGGTTGCCCGACGTGCTCGACGCCCGCGAGGCCCTGGAGACCAAGCTCGCGGAGCTGGCCGCCGAGCGGCGCACCGACGAGGACGTGACCGCCATGGACTCCGCCCTCGCGCACATGCGGGCCGAGATCACGGCGGGCGGCCACGGGGTGGAGGGCGACCGGCTCTTCCACGCGGCGGTCACGGCCGCCGGGCACAGCACGATCCTCGCCGAGTTCATGCGCTCGATCTCCGACCAGATCACCGAGAGCCGCCATGAGTCGCTGCGGCAGCCGGGCCGGCCGACCCGGTCCCTGACCCAGCACCGCGCGATCTTCGACGCGATCGTGGCCCAGCAGCCGGGGCGGGCCGCCGCGGCGATGCGACGGCACGTCCAGACGGTGGCGAGAGTACGGCTGCTGGACTGGGACCCGGAGGAGAGCGAGCGGCAGGGGCCGTGACGGGCGTGGTTAGGATCGGGTGTTATGACCGTGTCCTCCGCACCTCCCTCGTCCCAGCCGTCCCCGTCGCCTCAGGCGCCCCCGCCCGCGGGCGACCGGGAGCCCACCATCCTCGCCACGTCCGGCGGCCACCGTGGCTGGGGTGCCCGGACCATGGTGGAGTTCGACGCGCTGGTGCACCACGCGGTCGACCTGTCGGGCGCGCACGGCCGCCGGCCCCGGGTGATGTACGTCGGTACGGCGATCGGTGACGCCGAACACTTCGCGGCGCGGATGGCCGAGGCCGCGCGGGTCGCGGGATTCGACCTCGTTCCCCTCAACCTCTTCCCGCGGCCCAACTTCGACGACGTCGAGGGCGCTGTCCTGGAACAGGACGTCATCTGGGTGATGGGCGGCTCGGTGGCCAACCTTCTCGCGATCTGGCGGGTGCACGGCATCGACGACGTCATGCGCAGGGCCTGGCGGTCCGGGGTCGTCCTCAGCGGGGTCAGCGCGGGGTCGATCTGCTGGTTCCAGGGCGGCGCGACGGACTCGTTCGGTCCTGAACTGCGGCCCGTGACCAACTCGTTGGGCTTCCTGCCGTACGGCAACGGCGTCCACTACGACTCCGAGCCGGGGCGGCGCCCCCTGATCCACGACCTCGTCGCGGACGGCACCCTGCCCACCACACACTGCACGGATGACGGGGTGGGGCTGGTGTATCGGGGGACGGAGCTGGTGGAAGCGGTGGCGGAGGTCTCCGGGAAGGGGGCGTATGTCGTGACGCGGGAGGGGGACGGGGCGGTGGAGGACCGGGTTGAGCCGCGGCTGCTGCCGGGGGTCGGGTAAGGGGCGCGGCAGGGGGTGGGGGTGCGGGACGTACGGCGGGTGCGGGCCGGCGGGGGCTTGTCGCGCAGTTCCCCGCGCCCCTGAAGACGAAAGACTGCGCCGTTCCCCGCAACCCTGACCCGGACCACGTGAGCTGCCTGGTAGCAGCCGTGACAACCACACCCCCCCCGCCCCCGTAGCCTCGCTTTCAGGGATGGTCAAGTGCCCCAGGTAATTCCCGAGCCGGTTCCTGGGGCGGTTGTTAACCTGCGACCGGTATTAGCGGAGTGAGCCGATAGACCGTCCAAGGAGCCCGCCGTGGCACGCACCATTCCCCGTATCGCCCTGGTCACCTGCCAGGAGGTGCTGGAAGCCGAGTACGACCGTGACCTGCCCGTCCTCGCGGACGCGGTGCGGCAGGCGGGGGCGGACCCCGCCGTCGTGTGCTGGGACGACGCCGGCGTCGAGTGGGGCCGCTTCGACCTCGTGCTCATCCGTTCCACCTGGGACTACAGCTGGCGGGCCGCCGAGTTCCTGGCGTGGGCCGACCGCTGTGGGGCCGCGACGGCCCTGGCCAACCCGCCGGAGGTCGTGCGGTGGAACGCCGACAAGCGGTACCTGGGCGACCTGGCCGCCGCAGGTGTGCCCGTGGTCGACACCCGCTACCTCGCCCCGGGCGACCCGGCCGACCTGCCCGGCGACCGTGAGTACGTCGTGAAGCCGACCTCGGGGGCCGGAGCCCGGTACGCGGCCCGCTACACGCCCGAGGACCACGAGACCGCCGTACGGCACCTGGAGCGCATGCACGCCGAAGGGCTGACGGCGATCGTGCAGCCGTATGTGCGGAGCATCGACACGGCGGGGGAGAGGGCCCTGCAGTTCTTCGGCGGGCGTTTTCTCCACGCCATCCGCAAGGGGGCCGTCCTCGAACCCGGTACCGCCTTCGACGACAAGAAGGTCCCGCACCCGAATCTGCGGACCTGGGAGCCGAGCACGGCCGAACTCGCCGTCGCCGAGCGGGCGTTGGCCGCCGTGCCCGGTGCGCCCGACCTGCTCTACGCCCGGGTGGACCTGGTGGACGGCGACGACGGGGCGCCCCGCGTCATGGAGCTGGAGCTCGTCGAGCCCAATCTCTTCCTCTTCCTGCACGAGGACTCCGTACCGGTCGTCGCCCAGGCTCTCGTCAAGGCCGCCGCTCGGTGACCGCCACGCGCTGAAGCAGCCCGTACGTGAACTCCGCGACGCAGTCCCGCCGAACACCGCCCGAGCCGTCCACGTCACCTGAGCCGTCCGTGCCGTCCGGTGCCGTGAAGGCGAGCCCCCAGCGCGTCGGCGCCGACCCCTCCAGCGGGCGGGCCGGCGCGAAGGCGCGGGCGGCCTCGTCGACCGTGCACGACCACGCAGTCAGGTCGGCCAGTGACCGCAGCTCGGGCGCGGGCGCGCCCGGCGCGCGGACCAGCCACTCGTTCCAGGCCACCCCGCCCGGAGCCACCAGCACCTCGAAGCGCAGGTCCGGCCAGAGGGGGACCGGCCACAGCAGCGCCTCGCAGGACAGGTCGCCGATCCGCCGGGGCGTCACCGACTCGGGGTCGCCCAGGATCGAGCGGTAGCGGGCGACCGCGCCCCGGCTGCGCGGCGCGTGCCGCATCGCCTGCCAGCGCCGGTTGGCCTCACGCATCTCGGCGACCGAGGCGCCCAGCGTGTGGCGGGCGTCCTCCACGAGGTCCGCGTTGTGGTCGGCCATGCGGCGCAGCAGCACGAGCTGGAAGTCGAGCGGGGTGAACGGTCCGGCGCTAGCCGGCTTGGCGGAAGGCATGCGACCCATCGTCGCGCACGTGCCCCGCATGCCGTACGTGCCCCTCGTGCCGCCCGCCCGGGTGGCGGCCGTCGGGGAGGAAGAGCACCGAGTTCACGTACCGGACGTATCCCGGGCCCCGGAACGGCAGCACCCGGCGCAGCAGGCCCTGAGAGACCACGTGCGAGGCGCGCGCCTGATGGGCCTCCAGGTCGAAGGAGGACAGCGGCAGCCAGGTGTCGCCGGGCAGCACCCAGCCCTCGTAACCCCGCTCGGAGAGGTGGGAGACGACCGTGTCGACGGGCTGGATGCGGGCCTCCAGCTCGATGAACAGGGCCGGGCGGTCACGGGTGAGGAGGGTGCCCGCCCCGCGCAGCACCGCCAGCTCGCTGCCGTCCACGTCGATCTTGATGAAGCCGACGTCGTGGAGGTTCAGGCTGTCCAGGGTGAGGCAGGGGACGTCGAGGGCGCGGGCGTGGATGTCCCGCCGGACCAGGGAGGAGACGCCCCGGTCGCCCTGGTCGCCGGGCGGCAGCCAGAGGCGGGCGGTGCCGGTGCGGTCGCTCGCGGCGGCGCGGACGACCTGGACGTTGCCGGGGGTCGCGGCGGTGATCAGCCGGGCCAGGTGCGGGACCGGTTCGACCGTCACCACGCGGCGGGCCCGGCGCGAAAGGCGGCGGGTCCAGGGGCCGTACCAGCCGCCCACGTCGACGGCGGTTCCGCAGCCGGACGGGCAGAGGTCGCCGAGCCGGGCCAGCTCGGGTTCGAAGCGCGGATAGACCGACCGGGCGGCAGCGGCGACCAGCCGCACCGGCACGAAGGGGGCGAGACGGGCTGCCAGGGTCATGGCGTCATCGACCCCGGCTTCCGGGGCCCGCTGCGGGAGCCGAGGTCGCCGCCCCCGGTGATCCGCAGCAGCAGGTCCTCGTGCTCGTCGTCCGTCACCTGCTCGCCGGAGGACGGCAGGAGCTGCGGGATGCCGTCCACGATCGGATAGCGGCGGCGCAGCCGCGGATTGTAGAGAGCGGCGTCAGTGCCCTCGGTGGTCTCCGTGCTCCCCGTCTCTCTCCCGAGGAGATGCAGCGGCCCCTTGTCCAGCGGGCACGCCAGTATCTTCAGCAGCGGGTCGTCCGGGTTCATGGCTGGTCAACTCCCTTGTGGGGGATAAGGGTTGTGGTGTCGGCGGTGGGTCGTGCTTGGGCATCGCGAGGAGTACGGAGACCGCCAGCGCCGTACCGCCGATCCGCAGCGCCAGCCGCAGCGGGTCCTCGGGCAGCGCCTCGCCGAACGCGACCGTGCCGAGGACGGCCGTGAACAGGCAGGTCACCGTCGTGCAGACCGGCACGATCAGCGAGGCCCGGCAGCGCTGCAGCGCCGCCTGCGACATGACCAGGCCGAACACCCCGGTGAAGAGCAGGAGATACGGGTACGGGGAGCGCAGCAGCCCGAGCACCGCGTCGCCGAGCCCGCTCCCGGTGAGGTGGCTCGACACGCCCTTGATGGCCAGCGAACTGACCCCGTACAGCAGGCCCACCGCGACGCCGTACTCGACGCCCGTCGTCGGCATGCGGTGCCGGTGGCGGGCGCGGCGCTCGGCGGACCCGTACAGCCAGACGCCCAGCGCGAGCGAGGGGACGCAGACCAGCAGGATCAGCGGGGCCGGGGCGCTGCGGCTGACCGTGTCGGAGCCCTCCTTGAGGGACAGCACCACCATCAGGAGCGCGAGCAGGATCGCCCCGAGCGCGTACCGTTCGCGGCCCGAGGTCTCCTCGCCGAGCAGCACCGAGGAGAGCAGGACGAGGATGACGAGCCCGGAGACGAAGATGCCCTGCGCGGCGGCGATCGGCAGGGTGCGGTAGACGACGAGCTGCGCGCCGAAGCCCGACGCGAGGGCGAGGGAGCCGCCGATCCACAGCCAGCTGCCGAGGACCAGCCGCAGCAGCCGGGCGGGGCGGCGGACGCTCACCTCGGGCAGTGCCGCGAGCGCCCGTTTCTCCAGGACGAATCCCGCGCTGTAGAGCACGTTCGCCAGCAGGGCCGCGGCCACTCCCCACCACATGGTCTACGTCCTTCGCGCGTGCAGGAGAAGGATGGAGGCCATCGACGGGACACGGCACGCCAGCCGGTCCAGCGGGCGCAACGGGCGCGGTACGCCGTGGAAGGGCGCACCCCTCAGTCGTACGACCTCGAAGCCCGACGCGGTCACGAACTCCCGCAGTGCGCGGGCCGTGTAGAGCCGCAGATGGCCCACCACCTCCTTGCCGGGGCGGCCGTGGATCGCGCGCAGGCTCACCTCCGAGAAGACGGGCTGCACGCCGGCGAGGAGCAGGGCCCGGTTGTACCAGGCGGCCAAGTTGGGTGTGGAGAGCATGAGATGGCCTCCGGGGCGGAGGATCCGGTGGAGCTCGTCGAGCGCCGCGTCCGGGTCGACGAGGTGTTCCACGACCTCGCTGAACAGGACGGCGTCGGCGGTGGCGGCCCCGAACGGCAGCCCGCCGTCGGTGAGTTCGCCGCGTACCGCGTACGGGAGACGGGCGTGGGCGCGTCTGAGGGCGTCCTGGGACCAGTCGACGCCGACGATGCGGTGACCGGCGAGGAGCGGTGCGGCGGTCGCGGCGGCGGTGCCGTCGCCGCAGCCGATGTCCAGGACCGTGCGCGGGCCGGAGGTGGCCGGGCCGAGCGCGTCCGCGAGCATCCGGGCCTGGCGCAGACTGCGGGGCGTGCCGGAGGCGACCGGGACGGCCGGGTCCTCGTAGAAGTCCCGCAGGCCGTGCGGTCCGTGGGGCCCGTGCGGCTCGTGCGGTGGCCTGCGGGGCGGAGCCGTGGTCATGGGGTGCCCTCCCCGGCGTCGGGTGGATGGCGTTCCGTCGCG
The DNA here is from genome assembly GCF_042677425.1 of Streptomyces sp. NPDC127119. Taxonomy (NCBI): domain Bacteria; kingdom Bacillati; phylum Actinomycetota; class Actinomycetes; order Kitasatosporales; family Streptomycetaceae; genus Streptomyces; species Streptomyces sp. NPDC127119. The sequence goes on from NZ_JBHXTO010000094.1 coordinate 32,906, forward strand.
TGCAGGTAGTGCTCGAAGAGGTCGCGCAGGTGGCTGCCGTCGCCGTGGCTCAGCAGGGCGCGCGACCAGCGGAGCGCCACGTGCAGACGGCCCGCCGTGGCGGCCGTCGTCACCGTGAGCCCGCGGGGCATCCGGGCGGGCGCCGAGAACCAGACGGCGTGCGCCCGCCCGGCCTCCTCCCCGAAGTCCAGGGCGTACGGAACCCGGCCGATGTTGCTCAGCAGGGTGGTCGACGTCCAGGGCCCGGCGGCCCTGCGCAGCCCCCTGGTGACCGCGGCCCGCCAGGCGACGGGCATCACCGGAGCCGTCAACAGGGAGGCGCCGTGGCCCAGTTGGGGGCGCGGCTGGGCCTTGAGGGCGCGGGTGCGGTCCGCCGTGCGGCGCAGCAGCGCGGCCATGTCCGAGGCGTCCAGCTCCTCGGGGGCGAAGGGGACCTCGACGAGCCGGGTGCCGTTGCCGATGGGCATGTCCGTGCCGCGCGGGCGGTCGTCCACCGGCATCGTGATGCGCAGCGGACGCGGACGGGCCCCGTGCTCCCGGTTCCAGTGCGCGATCATCAGGGCGGTGGCGGCCATCAGCTGGTCGTTCACGGTGTACGGGGAGCCCTTGGGCCGCCGCGGGACGCCCAGCTCGGTGACGAGCATGCCGTTGCCGTGGTGCTGGGGAGGCTCCGGGGTGCCGTGTGCCACCCGGGCGGGCGGTGCCCAGGTGGAGGGGGTGTCCGGGTCGCGCGGAACCTCGGCGGTCGTGCGGGTCGGGGGCGCCGCCGGGGAGTTGTCCCGGCCGCCGTACAGCTCCGCCGCGGTCGCCAGGACCCGCAGACAGGCCGGACCGTCCAGAGCGGTGTGGTTGATGGTGAGGAACAGGACCGTGCCGTCGGCCGCGGGGTCGCGGACGACCTCCAGCCGGATCGGCGGGGCGGCCGAGAGCGGCGGGGCGTCGCGCAGCGCCCGGCCCCGGGCGTGCTTCAGCGCGTCCCGGTCGGGCGCCGGGAACAGGACGGCCTCCACATCGGCCTCGGGGGTCAGCTCCCACTCGTACCGCCTGCCGTACCAGGGGCGGGCCGCCTCGCGCATCAGGATGCGGGGGTGGCGGTGCAGGGCCCCGGCGAACGCCCGGCGCAGGCGGTCCGGGTCGAGGCGGCCCGGCAGATGGACCTCGATGTGGACGGTCTCCGGTTCCTCCTCCTGGAGGCAGTGCCGGGCGACCTCGTCCACCACGGGGAACGGGATGCGGGCGGGCGGTCGCGTGGGGCCGTTCGTGCCGTCCCGTGCGGGATGCTCCACGGCGGTCATGTGCCCTCCCCTTCGCCGGGACGCCCGCGGCTCCCGGAACTCCGGCGGCCGGCGGGCCCCGCCGTCCGCGGTGACCCCGGCCCGCGCGCCGAGACCGTCGGACCGGAGGCGAGCCGGGGCGGCTCCGTCGGCACGAAGGGCGGCGGCGGTGACCCCGGAGTGCCGGGTGCTCCCGGAGTACCCGGAGTACGTGGTGCACCCGGAGCGCCGGGAACGCCGTGCTGCGCGGGTGCGCCGGGCCCGGGGTCCGCCCCGGGGCCCGCGTGCTCCCCTCGCGTCCGCTGTGGCAGAGGCGCCGTCGGGGCCTCGGACCCCGGGAGCGGAGGCGGCAGCGCGCTCGTGCCGGGCCGGCCGGAACCCCGGGCGCCACCCGGGCCGCCCCGCCCGCCGTACGACGCCTCGCCGACCGTCACCAGACCGGCGAACAGGCCGATCAGCGCCAGCAGTTGGGCGGTGCGCCCGAACGCCCCGGCGCCCTCGGCGACCGGCTCCCCGGCCCCCGTCGCGGCGGCGATCCCGGCCCCCGCGAGCGCGAGGAACGCGAGGGGGACGAGCAGTTCGTGCCGTCGCCGGGCGAGCAGTGCCAGGACCGGCACCAGCAGCGCGAGGAACCCGGCGATCACGATCCCCACCAGGGTCAGCGCGACCGTGCCCAGGATCGGGCCGGGTGGGGGCGGCACCGGCGAGGGCCCGTCCGGATTCGGTGAGCGCCGCCGGAACAGTACGAGGCCCGCGAGGACGAGGACCCCGACACCGCCGCCGATCAGCCCGGCCTCGTACACCGTGGACGGCTCGTACGAGAGCTTCACCGTGCCGCCCTCGCCCGCCGGGATCCGCCAGCCCTGCTGCCAGCCGTCGAGGCGTACCGGGTCGAGTTCGCGGCCGTTCAGCGTGGCCTTCCAGCCGTCGTTGAAGTTCTCGTACGTCGTCAGGTAGGAGGCCGCGCCCGAGCCGACGGTGACCTCGCGGCGGTCGCCGAGCCAGTCCCGTATGCCCAGTTCACGGCTCTGCGCGGTCGGGGTGGTGACCGTGCCGCGGGTCAGCGTGACATCGGTGACGGCCAGCGGGCCCGCGTCGCCCGCCTCGACCCGGTGCGCGCCCGAACCGAGCGACAAGTCCGCGTCCGTGCGCCCCTCCTGGCAGAGCGTCAGCTCGACCGGCCGGCGCGCCACGAGGTCGCCGACCGTCCCCTTGGCGCTCGTCTCGTACAGCTCGTCGTCGACGGCGAGCGTCGGGCCCTTCCCGCAGGGCAGCTCGAAGGGGCGGGAGGAGAGGGTCCTCGGGGTGCGGTAGCGGTCGTCCAGGGCGGGGATGTACGCCTCGGTCAGGCCGACCGGAAGCTGCATGTCCTCGTCGGCGAGGGGGTTGTGGACGGTCAGCGGGGCCGTCTCGGTGACGGTGATGTCGAGCCGGTCCGTGGTGATCGGGTCGAAGCGGACGATGCCGTTCTCGTCGACCCCGGCGACGACCGCGCCGTCCGGGGAGCTGATGTTCACCTCGGTGGGCCGGGTGGACAGTCCGCCGGCCGCGGCGAGGACGACCTCGCCCACCGGCTGCTTGTCCGGCCAGCTCAGCCGGATGGTCGGGTCGTCCCCGGCGATCCATGCGGTGGTCAGGTCGCCGTCGGTGAGGTTGCGCGGCGACAGGCCGGTGCCGAGACGGGCCGTCGAACCGGCCGTCGCGGTGATCCGGTCGTTCTGCTCGGGCGCCACGTCGTACAGCAGCGCGTCGAGCGCGTCACCGGGTACGGGGATCGCGCTCGCCCGCACCGCGTACGTACCGGCCGCGTCCGAGGTCCAGCGGCGGTGCAGCCCGACCTCCGTGCCCGTCGGGGAGAAGCTGCCCGGGTCGGAGGCCCGGTGCAGGGAGACCGTCTCGGCCGCCGCTTCGGTGTCCTCGGCGTCCCTCGGGAGCCGCAGCATGCGGGTCACCTGGACGTCGGGGACGCTGATCTCGGAGAAGCCCGCGCCGGAGAGCCCGGAGTGCCGGGCGGTCGACTCGACGACGGTGACCTTCAGCCAACGCGAAGGCCCCTCGGGGGACTTGATGCGCTGGCGTGAGCCGTCGGCCCGCAGTGTGCTCGTCTCCGAGCCGCGTTCCGTCTCCACACGCACCCGGGTCGGCGCCGAGCGGACGCTCTCCTGCGGCAGCGGGGTGACCCGGATCGACGCCGGGACCTCCGTCTCCTCGGTGAAGCCGATCCGCAGCCACTGCCCGTCCGCCGAACCCACCGCGCCCTCGGCCCACGCCGTGTCGGGATCGCCGTCGAAGGCGTTCACCGGGTCGTACTGCGGCAGGTAGTACAGCCAGTTGCCGCTCGACGACGCGGTCACCGAGCGCGCCCCGCGCAGCTCGGCCACCGTCTGGTGCCGGATCCCGTCCGACGGCAGGATCTGGTGCGGCTTCTCCCCGGCGTCCTGATAGCTGCCGGAGTGATTGCGTTCGGTACGGGTGTACGTGTACGAGGTGTTGGCGCCGACCAGGCCGAAGCGGGTGTCTGCGCGCCGCAGCCCGTCGCCCACCACCTGGAGGTCGGGGGAGCCGAGACCGGGATGGTTGTCGCCGGTCAGCACGGTCGCCCGGTTCCGCATCGCCGGGTCCGCGGCCAGCGGCAGCAGCGCCTCGGGCCCGCCGGACACGACGGCGGTGTCGGCGACGGCCTTCAGCCCGGCCTGCCCCGGCCGGGGCACGTCGGCGGCCGGCTCGTAGATCTCGACGGCCCGCTGGCGCGGATACAGCCCCTCGATCTGGATGGGCGTGTTCTCCGCGATGCGCCCGCCCGTCATCAGCGGCCCGAAGCCGGTCAGCCGCCGGTAGCCGGACTGCTCCAGCGTCCGTTTCACGGTCGTGGTCGGTACGTAGCCGAGCTGGTCGGGGTCGAGATCGTTGCGTACGACGACGTAGTGGACGCCCGCCCGGCCCAGGTAGTCCGCCAGGCCCGGGACTTCGCCGCCCGTCTGGAGGGACTGCTCGACGGCGTCCATCGCGCGCCGGTTGCCCGCAGTGCCGAACGGCACGTAGTCCCGCTGGGCCCAGCGGGAGCCGGCGAGCACGTCGAGGGGCTGGTCGATGGTGGCGCCCCAGGTGAAGATGCCGTGCGCGGTGGCGGGCACGACGAGGGCGCGGGAGTCCGGCGAGTACTTCTCCAGCCAGCTCGCCGTGGACTTCCAGTACTTGGGCAGCTCCTGGAACGAACCGGGCTGCAGGATCGACCCGTTGAGGTAGGGCCAGGCGAGCCCGGGGAGGACGAGGACCGCGGCGATCAGGGGCGCGTACCGGCGTCCCCGGACCGGCCGGGCGCCCTGGGCCCGCGCGGCGACCCCGACCAGGTGGGCCAGCCCGAGGGCCAGCGCGAGGGCGAGCCCCGTCTGGAACTTGTAGATGTTGCGGAAGGGGGCGAGCCCGCCGTCCAGCCAGTCCTGGACCACGCCGTGGAAGGGCGCGCCGAACGAACCGCCGTACCCGGCCAGGGTGATGAGCGCGGCCGTCATCACGGTCAGCACCAGCCAGCGCCGCTCGGGTATGTCCCGCCGGGCCAGTCCGGCGAGGCCGAGGCCGGCCGCGAGCGCCGAGGAGACGA
>NZ_JBHXTO010000095.1:0-37658 GCF_042677425.1 Streptomyces sp. NPDC127119
CGCCTACTTTGATGTTCTTTTCCTGTTTCTCTTTCCGGCGGCTCAGTTAGCCGGCCCTGCGACAGCCGCCCCGGCCGGTGGCGGGCCCCGCCTCAGGTGGGTCAGGTCAGACGGGCTGCGGTTCGAGGTTGTCCACGAATGCTTCGAGGGCGCTTCGCTTGATCCGGCGGGAACGGCCGCGCTTGACGAACCGCAGCTCGCCGGCGGCCATCAGTTCGTAGACGGTGGAACGGCCCAGGCGGAGGACCGTTGCGGCTTCCTCCGGGGTGTAGAGCAGTTGCTCGACAGGAGCGAGGGCGGTGCTCATGCAGTGACTCCTCTGCCAGCGGTTCTTCGGGGGGTCCCTCTGAGGGGCGCTACTTCCGCTACCGCCGCTACCTCGCAGGTCAGGGGCCTGTTGGAGGTAGCGGGAAGGGGTAGCGGTAGCGGATGGGTAGCGGCTCGGTAGCGGCAACCGAGGCCGGTTGCCGCTACCGCGTTACCGCAGGTCAGACCGTGTTTTCCATGCCCGGTAGCGGAGGTAGCGGACTTTCCGGGGGTGGGGGGCAGTAGCGGCCCCATGCGTCGTGCAGATCGGTGGCGTAGTAGCCCTTCAGGACGCTCCCGGCGGTCTTGATGTTGCGGGACGCGATCGGCTCGGTGTCCGCCGTCATGTACTCCGCGAGCATCTTCGACAGGCGCCGGCTGTCGAGCGGCTTGCCGTTCAGATCGGCCCAGGGCGCGTCGTCGAGCGCGTTGAGCCGGTCGAGGATGGCGATGGTGGGCAGGCGGTCGATGCCGACCATGACGTGATCGCGCAGGTCGGTCAGCAGCCGGACTCCGAGACTGCCTTTGTCGTTGGTCTTGGACGCGGTCACCAGCGTCACGCACGCAGCACGTGCCCGCTCGGGCCAGTCGCCACCGGCGGCGTCGGCGATGGCGAGCAGGGATTCCCACACGTCCGCCGGCCGGTCGGAGACGCCGTCGGGCATCTCCGGCCACGCGCCCATGACGAACCCCCGTGCGTGCTCGGCCCACTTGGCGAGCCGGTCGCGCAGCGCGTGCCCCTCGGCCTCGTGCAGACGGGCACGGAAGGGTTCGATGCGTTCGTTGCGGGCCCGTCGGCGCATGCGGATGATGATGGAGCGGGTCATGATCGTGTCGGGCAGGTTGCCCAGTCCGGCTACCGCGACCCCGCAGTACGAGGGGAAGGCCTGAACGGTCTGGTTGCCGCCGTCGCCGATGCACCGGTAGGTGACCCCGGTCCGTCGGTGACCTGCGTTCAGGAACCCGCGCAGTTCCTCGTTGTCCCCTGCCTTCGGCCCGAAGACGGTATCGATCTCGTCGAACAGGATCGTGGGCCGCCCGTTCGGGTTAGACACCGACCGGAACAGGGCTGCGGCGGACGCGTTGACCGCCGTCATCGGCTCCGGCACGAGGGTTTCCACGATCTCCAGCGCCCGCGACTTCCCCGACCCCGGCTCCGGGGACAGGAACGCCAGACGCGGGGTGGAGTCGAAGCAGTCCAACAGATGGGCGTGCGCGTCCCACAGCGCCACGGCTACGTAGGCGGCCTCGTGGGGGAAGACGTTGAACCGGCGGTGGAAGGCTTCTACCTCGTTGAGCAGCGTCGCGCCGTCGATGGTGTCGCTCATGCGGCAGCCCTCCCTTCCTGGCGGGTGCGGAGCGGGCAGGTGTCGCGGTGCGCTTCGTGGTCGGTGATCAGGGCCAGCACCCGTGCGCGGCCGATGGCGCTGCGGTCGCGTCCGCACAGGCACTTCGACGTGGCCGTAGGCGTCGCCCCGCGCGGCGCGGTGATGCGGAGCCACGCGACGGGGTACCGGCCGTCTCCGCTCTGCGGGTCAGAACCAACAGCAGTGGGGACGCCTACGGCGACGCCCTTCGGGTCGCCCACGGTCGGTGCGTCCACAGCCTGTGGAGCGTCCGCCGGTTTGGTCGGGGTGATGGTGATGCTCTTCAGGAGGGGGCGGGGTGGGGTGGTCATGCCGCGTTCCCCCTGCGCTGCTGGTTGTGGGCGATGGACCAGTTGAGGGCGCTGCGCAGAGTGGAGCGGCAGTCGGCAGCGGTGAGCCCGGTCGCCTCGCCCCCCTCCTGAAGAGCGTCTTCAACTACGTGCCGGGGGAGGTCGCCCCACGCGACGAACCGTCCCAGGGCGCGCGCGGCACGGAACAACACGGCCTCGCGCGAACCCGGTTGGGCTGTACGGACGTTCCGCACCTCAGCAGCAAGCGCTACATCCGCATATCGACTGGATTGCCCCGCTGTGGCCGCTGAGGGCGCCTGAGACGTCCGGGGGGCCGGTCGAAGGATGCTTTGCAGCCACGGAGGCAGATGGGCCGCTACGGGGCCGCTCAGCGCTTCGTACGATCCGGCGGGGGTGATGCTGCCCGCAGCGACGACGTACCCGCCCCATGCACGGGTGTCGACCAACGGGGCCAGGGTGCCCGCCGTGTTGGCCAGCCGCACGCCCGACGGGGCGGTGAAGTACAGGTGCGTCCCGCCGCTTGCGGTCCGCGTCCTGTAGGTGTCCGGCACCCGCGCCTCGGTGCGCTCGCAGAGCGCCTCAAAGGTCGTCACGCCGTCAGGCGTGCCCTCACTGCTGTTGCCCTTGGGCATGTCCAGGTCGACGACGACCAGCCCGGACGGGCCGGTAGCGATGCCGACGTTGAACGGACCGCGCGCCCACGTCGCGCGGATGCGGTCCGGGTCGGTGGTCGCCCGCTGCTCCCACTTGCGGTGCCCGCTCACGCAGGGACCGGTGCCGGGGCAGGCGGCCTCTCCATGGAGTGCGGGGCGCTTGGTGCCGGGCCGGAGCGGGAAGACGTGCCAACCGCGCTCAGCGGCACTCAGGGCCGCGTTCAGCAGGTGCGTGCTCATGCCGCCACCTCCATCACCGGGGCGAGCGCGGCAAGGGCGGCGCGGCCGATCCACTCGCTGTAGGCGGGGGGAATGGCTTCGGTCAGTTCCTCGCGCACGCCGGTCCACGTGATCCCCATTGCGGCCTGAAGCTCCGGGACGGACGGTTTGCCGCCGCCGTTTCCGTACGCGGCTACGTACGGGCCGTCGAAGTACTCGCCGTGCCGGTAGCCGCGGACACGGCCCCGGTGCGCGACGTGCGCCGGCCGGGGAGCGGTCCAGCCGCCCAGCTCGAAGTTGCGGTGTCGGATGACTCCGAGTCCGAACATCTCGCCGCACAGGGTGAGGTCTTTGCGGATCGCGGCGCGGCCGTTGGGTTGCTCGATCACGTACGGCAGTCCGGTCCGGTCGAGCAGGACGCGCAGGGGCGTGACCAGGTCGACGTGTGTGCGGCCCCAGCCCTGGGAGGCGTTGGTGCCCACGGTGAGCGCGCATCCGTGCTGGCACGGCGGGGAGGCGTGGACGAACGCGTACCGGCGGATCCCACCGGTGGCGATCAGGTGGGCGAGGTAGGCCAACGCGTCGCCGTGGTGGTAGGGGAACGGGTAGTTCGGCCGGCGGGCGATGTCGCAGCCGTCCACGGCGAAACCGGCGCGCGCGTAGCCGGTACCGGCGCCGCCGGCGCACGAGAACAGATCCAACAGGCGCGGCCGGTGGCCGCGCTCTCGCCGGATGTCGGTGGGTTGCGTCATGCTGGGAGACCTCCACAGGTCTGTCGATGGCAGGTGGAACAAGGGCGGCCCCGGTTCTTGGTCGGATGGGGGCCGCCCTTGGCGTAGCTAGCCGTGGAAGTGGTTGCGCTTGATCACGGCTTTGCGGATGTGGAAGGTGTTGCCGCCGCCGTGGTGGCTGCTCGTGCCGAGGATCTGTACGGCGATCCAGCCGCCGAAGATCACGGCGGCGAGGGTGATCAGTTGGGCGATGAACGCGGTCAACGCGGCGATGAACGACGTGAGCAGGAGCAGGCCGCCGCACACCGCGAGGAACCCGACGCCCCCGAGGGCGACGTTCACCGCCGTACGGGACACGGGCGGCTTGGCGGCGAGGGGTTCGGGCTGCATGGGGCTGATCGCGTAGCCCGTGACCACCCGACCGTCGGGCAGGACGACGCTCGCCACCGCCGGGACGGAGCCCGGTTGCATGGTCACGAGCGTGGCGGCCGGCAGGTGGGTGATGGGGGTGGGCTGGTGGACGGTCACGGCCCGTTCGGCGGGCAGGTGACCAGGGTGTTCGGGGTACATGCGGAATCCCTTCCGGCGGTGGGTCAGGGAGGCTCGGGCACCCCCTTGGGGGTGTGCTGTGGAGGGGGTTTCCAGGGTCTGACCTGGGGTGCCTCCCTGACTCCCTGACAGATCGTTTGTGCAGGTCAGGTGGAGGGAGGCAGGTCAGGGAGGGGGTCAGGGAGTTCTCCCTGCCTCCCTGACCCGCGACCGGTCAACTCCCTGTCACTCAGCGGCGGAAGCGGAACCGTCGTCGCCTCGGTTGGCGAGGGCTCGGGCGAGCCGGTCACGGCCGACGACCATGACCCCGTCGGACTTGTAGGGCTCGGCTCCGGTGCCGTCGAGTACGCGCTTGAGGTCGATGAACGACCAGCCGCCGTAGGCGTCCGTGTTCCGTGTGCCGAGTCGGTACAGGACGTCCTTGGTGCGGACCCGCTCTGCGGTGCCGACCACGGAGGCGATGTCCGCGAGCGGGTCACGGTCCTGGCTGCGGTCGATGGCGTGCAGGGTGGTGACGCCGTCGCGCAGGGCCTTGGCTCGCTCGATGATGGCGGTGGCCGCGTCGTCGTCGATGTAGTGCGTGCGCACCGTGAGGGACGCTTGACCGGCTGGGATGTCGATGCCGGACGAGGCGACGACCAGGGTTCCCCGATCCAGACCGGGGCGCAGCAGGTTCGGAGCGGCGCCCCCGTCGACCGCCTTGTCCCCGAGCGCCATGCGGGCCTGTGACTCGGTGCCCAGCGCGAGGGAGGCGCGGGTGTGGGCGCCCTCGCGGACCAGCTTGGGAAGGTTCTCGTTGGTGGGGTCCTGGGTTCCCTGCCACATCAGGACGTTGACCGCACGGCCCTGATTGTGGATCTTGCGCACCGCCATGTAGTAGCGGGAGTTGGCCTTGGCCCCGCCGTAGGGGCGCTTGTCCTCGTCCTTGACCGGGCACATGAACGCGACCTGCGCCTCGTCGACCAGCACGATTAGCGCGGGGAACACGGTGCCGGGCGGGGCCTGGATGCGGCGGTTCATCTCCTCCACCGCGCCTTCGACCATCTCGGTCACCTGGATCACGTGCTCATCCGTCGGACCCTGGATCAGGGTGGTGGCGAGCCCGTCGAACATGGCCCAGTCACCCACGCCCTTGAGGTCACCCATGAGGAACTGCGCCGACCTGTCGAGCGCGAGCCAAAGAGCCAGCGACCGCAGGGCAACGGTCTTGCCCTGGTTCGACAGACCCGTGATGAGCAGGTGGCGCTGGTAGAGGCTGAGCGCGGCGGCGTCACCGCGCAGGTCCTGCCCCCAGGGGGCGCGGCCCTTGCCGTAGTCGGCGGTCATCGTCTCGTCCGTGACCAGCGGAGACGGTCCGATCGGCTCATCCAGCGCGCCGGAGTCGGCCACCCACAGCCGCACCGTCCGTGCCGCCTGCGGGATGGTGATGAACACCTCGTGCTCGTGCCGGGTCAGGTTCTCCGCGAGCTTGCGCCGCTTGTTCTGTACCTCGTTCGTGGACACCCCCGAGGGCAGGGTGACGTCGACTTCCACGCCGCATCCGGCGATGGTGATCGGCCCGAGCATGGACGCGCCGGCATCCCCCATGTCCTTGATGGCGTTGCGCAGGGCGGGCACCCCGAGGTCACGCAGGGCCTTGACGACGATCGAGGGGGTGATGGGTTCTCCCTCGCTCGATCGGACGTTGGCGGGCATCGACCAGGTCGGGGCCGCCTGCTGCTTGCTGCCGACCGCCCACAGCGCGAGCAGCGCCAGGAACGGGCCGAGCGTCAGGGCCGGGCCCCACACGATCTGCACGATCCGGATCATGGTGGCGATGAAGTTGATCGTGGCCTTGAGCGGTGTGATGACGTCGGCGATGTCGCCGTTGTTGATGGCCATCACGATCCCCAACGCGACCAGCGCACCGATCCCCATCCCGGTCCCCACCAACGCGCCCTTGGCGGCCTCCACGGGCGAGTGGAGGAGGTCCATGCGGCGGTGGTGGCGGGCGGCGCGGAAGCGCTGCAGCCGCTCCTCCCACTCCTCCGCGACTTCCAGGTTCCCGGCGGCTTCTGCCGCTCGGATCATGCGCTCGTAGCGGGCCCCGGTCTTGCCGTCCCAGGTGCGGCGGGCCACGATCCGGCCCCCGTTGACCGTGTAGAGGCTGTGCCGGGCTATCGCGCGGGCGGTGGCCGTGGTCTGCTCGTGCGTGACTGCGTTCTTCACCGCGCGGCCGGAGCGCACCCACAACGGCACGGGGGCGGGCGAGGCCGGGTCGGGGACCACGGTCAACGTGGTCACAGCAGCCGGTTCGTCGGCCGGTTCGGGGTTCTTGTGCAGGTGAACGACGTTCTCAGACATGCTGGAAGTACTCCTGACTGCCCTTGCGGGGGCGGGAGTTCACGGGAGTGTGCCGGGGTGGCCGGGTCCGTGGCCGGGGTGGCCACCCCGGGCAGTCGCAACGTGCGGGCCGCGCGGTTCAGGCGGCGGGATGTGCGGGCGGAGCGGGTGTGGTCACCACCAGCTCGACTTCTTGCCGGGCACGAGGGTGGGGTGGCCGTTGCGCAGGTGGTCGACGCACTGCGGGCAGTCCTGCCGGGGTGCGAGGTGGCGGTGTGCGCGCTTGTCGTGGGCGTGCTGCCAGCACTGCGGGCACTCGCCAGGAGGCGCCGGTTTGGCGGACATGGTCACCACAACCAACCCGCCGACTTCTTCGCGGCCTTCGCCTTGGCGGCCTCGGTCACGAGACGCTGCCGCTCGCTCTGCAACGCGCTCAGTTCCGTGACGAGGCGGGTCTGCACCGACTGGTAGACCGTTTCGAGCTTGCGGTCCGCGCGGTCGGTGCTCTTCCCGCGGGCGACCCGGTAGGAGCCGCCGGCCAGTGCGGCGAGCACGGCGCGGCGCTCGGAGCCGGTGAGCGGCCACATCTCCTCGTTGCGGACCGCTTCCAGCTTGCGGTTCGTCTTGTGGATCTCGCGGTCAAGGCGTCGGGTGTCAGGCTTGCCCATGCTCAGGTACTCCTCTCACGGGGTGGTGGCGCGTTCGGCGAGCAGGGTGTCGCGCAGCATCCGGGCGTTGGCCGGGGAGGTGTGGACCTCCCGGCGGATGCCCTCAGCGGTCACCTTCGCGTCCGGCCAACCGGCGGACACCGTCCGTGCCTCATCGAGCAGTTGAGCCGCAGTGCGCTTCGGTCGCGCCGGTCGGGCGGCCTCGGGAAGTCGACCGGTCGCCCGGCGCGGGCGGGTCGACTCAGCCGGTACGGGACGGGCTGCGATCGAGGCGACCGCCGCCGGAGCCACGGCAGGCATCGGCTTAAGCGGGATGGTCGGCTTCAGGAACCCGACCGCGACCGGATCGGGCATCCGCACGGGCGCCCCAGTGATCCGTTGCGGGGTCGATTCCGGCAGGTCAGCCGTAGACCGAATCCTCTCGATCTCAGTGGATTCCTCCGCATTCGCGACCGGGGCGGGGATCGGGGCGGGGCGGTGGTGCAGGACCTTGGCGACCAGGTCGGACCCGAAGTAGATCGACCCGACCGGGAGCGACGTGGCGAGCAGCACGAGCGCCCAGTTCGCCGGGTCCCAGTCCGCGAGCCGACTCCAGTCGACCGTGACGCCCGACTGGCTGTGGAGCTCCGGCACGAGCCCGTGAACGTAGTTGAGGACCAGCGAAGCGAGGGTGTACGTGCCCAGCACCCGCAGCGCGAACTTCCGCGCGTCATCGGTCAGGACGAGGGTCGCGATGAGCGCGAGCGCCATCAGGCCGTCGACCACGAACGGGTAGAGCATCGCGGCCGTCGCATCAGCGCCGACCGCGCCCGCGATGTCCCGCAGGGCGTTCCAGGAGACCCGGAACGCCATGCCGACCACGGCGACCAGGGCCAGCACGAGGGCGGCCCTGCCTTTGCGGTTGAGGTTCATGCCGCACCCCCGAGGGCGAGCAGCACGGCGAGCGTCTGGGGGATGCTCACGCGGACACCCCCGGGATGCGCATCGTGGTCAGGTTGGCCGCCGCGAGGCGAGCGGCGAGCACCTTGCGGCGGGCCCGCCGGATACGCCGCGCGTCCACCTCGTTCGGCGTCCGGTCCAGCGTGATGATCTGCGCGTCCAACAACTCGATGTCCGCCTCAATGACGGGCATCTCGCGGTCGATCGCGTCCAGCTCCGCAGCCGTCGGCTCACGGTCGAAAACGTCGGCGGTAACAACCGCCTGAACAGCACCGATGTACACCATGGGTCGTGGTCTCCCTAGCAGGTTGGTACGGCCCGAACAGCGGCGCCCGGGGTGCAACCCGGGCGCCGCGCGCCGTTCGCGATGAACAGCCGCACAAACGATGTGCGGCACGGCCGCTGGACAGCGGCCGGAGTGCCCCCGCCGGGAGTCGAACCCGGCATTGCGACCATCGGGGCGGATCAGTTGGTCAGGAGGTGAGAGCCGCGACCGCATCCAGAATCGCGGCGTGGTCGAACGCGAGCGGCGGCAGGTCGCTCAGGGGCCACCACTGGGCGTTGGTCGCGTCGTCTCCGGCTTCGACGATCGTTCCGGGGATGACGGTGAGGTGGTAGGCGACGGTGACGTACCTGCCGCGCGGGTCACGGTCGGGCCGGTCGAACGTGCCGATCTGGTCCAGCTCTTCCGGCGCCGCATGCACGCCCGCCTCTTCGGCCAGCTCGCGGGCAGCAGCACGGCGGCTCGTCTCGCCGGGATCGACGTGACCGCCGGGCAACGCCCACTGCCCCTTGAACGGAGCCCATCCGCGCTCGATCAGCAAGACGTGGCCGTCGGTTGTGGTGACGACGACGTCGGCGGTGTAGCGGATGGTCTCGACGGTTTCGGCGTACGTCATGTCAGCTCCTGATGTGGAGGGACTGGAAACCGGAGCAGCCGCAGGCGTGTTGGTGAGACGGCGACTGCTCCGGAGAACCCGCGTCGCAAGCTGCGGCGGGGTGAGTGCCCCGGGCGGAATTCGATTCCGCGCCCTTCACGGCTGGATGCCGGGGCGGTGGAGCGGTGTGGTCAGGCGTAGACGTGGCGGGCACCGGCGGTGCGCAGCGCGGTGTGTGCCTTGCGGGCCCGCAGGCCTGCCGCGTCCAGCTCATCGGCCGGCACATCGCCCAGGGCCATCGCGGTGTCCACCGCTTCCTGCGCCAGGGCGAGCAGGTCGCTGTCCCGCGTGGCCATGAACAGCGTGTCCATGGCGCTGGTGACAGCCGAGCGAGCCGCGTACCGGGACTGCCGCGCCTCAACGGTGTCGGCTTGCCCGTCCCGGCGGGCCACGATCTTCAGGTACTGCTGTTCGCGGTGACCGACCAGCGCGGCGAGCAGCGCCGGTATCGCTTCGGCGAGTGCCTTGCGACGCTGCTCGGTCGTGGCCGTACGGGCGGTGCGGGTCGCGGTCAGGTGCTGCATGAACCCGGCGACAACGGTTCCGGCGAGCGTGCCCAGTACGGCGATGAGCGTTGCGGTCATAAGGACTCCCAAAAGCGAAGGGATGTTCCGGCTCCCCCTCACCGCACCTACGAGAGATGCGGATCAGGCAACCGGCCGCACCAAGTGCGGCGAAGTGGTCTAGGTGAAGAGGTGCGTGGGCCTTGCCCCACGCCGGACACCTTTTGCGGGAGGTGACGGCCCGTCGTACGCGATATGGATCTGTGCCTCAGTCCCGCTCTTCCGAGGAATCGCATCTCGGTCTCTTCGCGCGGCGTGGTTGCCCTTGGGCAGATCCGTTCTTTTGAGTCGGTGCGTGTCCCTGACGGGAGGTGACCGACTGGTCTCCACTCACCTCGGCCGGAGTCGTCACGGCCGTCGTATCTGTGGTGGATCACGCTGTGGAGTTGTCAGTGCATGCAGGCATGCTTAGTGGTGCTGCACCACCTGCTCAACTTGTTGGTACAAGCTGATGTAGTGATGCTGCACCCACGGACGGTGAGTCGTCAAGCGTTTGGAGTCCGCATGTACCAACAAGTTGCGCGAGTGCGTCATGATGGGGTCATGAGCAAGCAGCCGAAGTACCGGCAACTGGCCGACGTCCTGCGCCGTGAGATCGAGGAAGGCGCGTATGACCCGACCGACAAGCGGCGACTGCCGTCTGAGAGCGAGCTTGCGACGCGCTTCGACGCGTCCAGGAACACGGTGCGGTCAGGTCTGGCTCTGCTTGTGAGCGAAGGACTCATCACGTCCAGCCAGGGGCTCGGCTACGAGGTGACCAGACACGAGCCGTTCGAGTTGAACGCCTCCCGGTTCGAGAATCTGGACTTCCCGCAGCACGGGGACTCATACAGCACGGACGTGACCAATGCCGGCCGCAAGCCGCATCAGACGTTCCGAGTGGAGATCCTTCCCGCGCAAAAGGACATCGCGGAGAGGCTACGGATTGAGCCTGATTCCCGCGCTGTCCTGCGGTTCTGTCACCGCTACGTCGACAACGTCCCGTGGTCGACTCAGGCCACGTACTACCCGGCGTGGCTTGCTGACGAGGCGCCCCGGTTGGCTGAGCCTGGGGACATCGAAGAAGGGACTACCCGCTACCTCGCTGACCGAGGAATCGAACAGGTGGGGTACTTCGATGAGATCTCCACACGGATGCCCACGCCCGACGAAGCCCGGTTGCTGGAGATCGGCGCGGGCGTCCCCGTGCTGCTGTGGATGCGTACGGGGTACTCATCGGAACGGCCGATCCGATGCACCATCACCACGTTCCGGGGCGACCTGAACCGTATGAACTACGAGATCGGCGACCAGTCCGTCAGAAGCGAGAACGGGACTCAGTGAGAATCATCCCCGCCCAACCCGGCGACGTGGCCAAGCTGTTGGCGTTCCGCGAGGAGGCCGCAGCTTGGCTTGCGCGTCTAGGCTCCGACCAGTGGCAGCGTTCCTATCCTGCTGATTTCCTGTTGGCCACGATCAAGGCAGGCGTTGTCTTCATGGTCATGGATGGCGAGACGACCGCTGCCACCATCACGCTCACGCCCGAAGTCGAAGCAGGGCTATGGACAGAGCAGGAGTTGAGCGAGCCGTCCCGGTTCATCAACAAGCTGACGGTCGCACGCACGCACGCCGGTCAGGACCTCGGGGGCCGACTGCTCGATTGGGCGGGGGATCGGGCGTACCGCGACGGGGCGAAATGGCTACGCCTCGATGCGTGGACTACGAACGAACCGCTACAGCAGTACTACCTCCGTCAGGGGTTCGAGCACGTACGCACGGTCCGCGAGGGCGGCGCGGTGAACGGCGGACCTCGCGTATCGGGGTGGCTCGCTCAGCGCCTGACGGGTCCAACGGATCACGGCTTTGAGGACCTGACGAAGTGAGGTCCTGAACCCCACTGTGGCCAACCTCCGGCCAGGACTGCCACTCCGAGACGCACGCAGCCAGAGAACACACTGGTCAAGGGCGGTTGAGGTTCGTGTCAGTGAACGCTCTTGAAAACCGTGGTGGTGCTTTCGACGCGTTACAGCTTCCTCTGCTGCATCAAGGAGGCATATCTCGTGGAAGCAGCCGTCGCGATTCCCGGATCCCTCCTCGTTGCCAGGGAGGTGGTTGTCATGGCAGGGCGACCTCGCAAGAGCGTGAGGCTGTCGGTGCCTCGCGGTACGCTGCGTGGTCGCCAGCGAGCGACAGTCAGAGCGGGCAACCGGGCTCACCGAGCTCGGAGCACCGTCGCCCCGTTACGACACATCTGGAGACCTGAGTGCAGCCCACCAAAATCGTGGACCTCTTCGCTGGCCCCGGCGGACTCGACGTGGCAGCGGAGAAGCTTGGTATCCCCACGGTGGGCGTCGAATGGGACGCGGCCGCATGTACTACCCGCCGTGCCGCTGGCCTGGAGACCGCCGAGGGCGACGTTCGCCTATATGGGCCCTCCGATTTCCCCGAGGCGGACGTGTTGGCCGGCGGACCTCCGTGCCAGACCTTCACCGTTGCGGGAACAGGCGTCGGCCGTAAGGCCCTCGAAGAGGTTCTAAAATTTGTCGAACGGCTGGTTGCCCGAGAGGACCGCGAGGAGGTCGAGAAGGATCTGGCCAAGTTGGACGACGAGCGAACGGGGCTCGTCCTGCAACCTCTCATGTGGGCGCTCGACGCCATCGACAAACTCGACCGCCCCTACCGGGCGATTGTCCTTGAGCAGGTGCCCGCCGTGCTTCCGGTGTGGAAGGCGTACGCGAAGGCACTGGTCGAGGAGGGCTATCAGGTCGACTGCGGCATCCTGCATACCGAAGCATTCGGCGTCCCGCAGACCCGTCGGCGGGCTGTTCTGATCGCCCGGTATGGCAAGGCTCCGGTGACGCTTCCATCAGCGACACACCGCATCTACCGCAAGGGCGTCGCGCGAGACTCCGGGGACGCGAACCTGTTGCCGTGGCGGACGATGGCCGACGTGGTCAGCCGACCGACCGCCTTCGAGGTCATCTCCAACTATGGCACCGGGGGCGACCCGAAAGCCCGCGGTCGCAGGCGGTCCGAGGAGCCGTCCGCCACGGTCACGGGGAAGATCTCCCGCAACCGCGTCGTCGGTCCGGATGGCTCCGAACTCGACCGCTTCTCCTTCTCCGAAGCGGGCCGCCTTCAGACCTTCCCGACCAACTACCCGTGGTCCGGACGTGACGTCGGTCAGCAGATCGGCAACGCTGTGCCTCCCCGGTTGGCCATGCATGTCCTCAGTGCCGCATTCGGTTGGGCCCGCCCCAGTGGAGACAAGTTGCAGGGCCTCAACACGTGGACGGTTCGCCAGCCGGTCGAGGATGCGTCTCCCGCTGATTGCTGATTGACGACCGCGCCCGCCGTGGTGGGGCTTTGCTGCCAGACTTCAGCGCGTGACGATTCAAGAGGGTCTGCCGTTCGAGCAGGATGCCGTTCAGGTTGGCATGCAGGAGTCGCGAGCGCGGGCGGCGAAGCACTCGCGCCGCAATACGTTCCGCACCTGGGATCCCCCGCGCGAGGCCATGGGCAGGGTGCCGCGCGAGTGGCGGATCCAGTCCGGTCTTACTCAGCACGTACCCGATGACCTTGCCCCGTTCGTGGAGTGGTTCCACAACCAGCCGGAGGCGCGAGAGCGTTTCCGATGGGCACTCCGTGACTCGCTCGACGAGTTGCTCGATGGTCAGCGGACGGGGCGCTGGGCGTATCAGCACCTGACGAAGACCGAGAAGACGTATCTCGGCACAGCCGTCGAGGTGAACCTCACCAAAGAGTTCGACATCGACAACGGCGCCGACCTCGACTGGTCCATCGCCGGCGTCGACATCGACTGCAAGTTTTCCAAGGATCTCGGCGGCTGGGAGATCCCGATGGAGATGTATCTGTGCGCTGACCATGGCGAGCGTGGTGGTCGTGCCGACCATGTTGCAGTCCTGACCTGGATGAACGACGACACGAGCGAGTGGGCTGCGGGCATAGTACGGATCACGGATGAGCGCTTGCGCTGGAAGCAGGAGCGGGATGCAAACGGCGCCCGCGTCCGTGCCTACAACCGAGACAACAAGCGCAAACTCTTCTACGGCGCCAAGTCTGAGGTGTACTGGCTCTGGGGTGGGCTCCAGAGAGATCTGCCCAAGAACCTGCTGCTTCACCTGGAATCCGAGACACGCGAGCGGATTCTCCCTGAATCACGAGCGGGCCGAGCCGCGTCGGGACAGCAGCGGGTGAACCAGCTATTCCGCGAGGTGCGAAACCGGATCATTGGCCGACAGACCGTGTTGACCGTCGCCCAGCAGGACGACTCGCCGAAGCGAGCTCGCGATGCACGGATAGCACTGCGTCCGAAAGGCATCGTCGTGCTGGGTCACCAAGGCTCACACCCTCACGTCGCCCGCGCGCTCGAATTGCCGGTACCGATCAAGGGTGAATGGATCTCCACCCGCCTCGTTCCTGTCTCCTCTGACGATGTGCGCCCGAAGTTCTCGCTGGACGGCCGGTTCTGGGCGCGCGCTCGTGAGGATGAACTGCATCTTGAAACCGAACCGGCGCCCGACCTACCTTACAAACGAGAGATCGACGGGCAGAACCGCGCTGATTGAGTTCACCTCGTAGCTACCCACTCAGACGTCTCGGCAGCACGACGGCCTAGCCGACCTACTGGCTAGGCCGTCAAGCCACACGAAGAACGCCGTGTTGTCGCCTGTGCCTCCTAACCGTCCGGGTGGAACGTCGCGCGGCGCTGGCAGCGCGCTACGTCATACACCCGGCCGGGACCGTAGTACGTCTGAGGCCAACTTGCACAGCCCAATGTCAGTGCCTGCGGCTACTGTTCGGGCGTGGATGAACTCTTGAGTGAGGTGCTTGGCCTTCAGAAGGTATGGCAGGCGAAGAACACCGAAGACATGCAGCGTCGTGGCTTCGTCGTTCGTACCGAGATCCGCGACTGGCTGCGTGAGCATGTCGAGGCTCTCGCCGTAGCCATGGAGATACCCCTCGACGATGTCGGGGTGGAGGGCAAGGACGGGGCCGGTCAGAGGGCTGAAGTCGTGTGGACCCGCGTCTACTCGAAGAGCAGAACTCCGAGCGCGACCGACGGCTGGTACATCGTCTATCTGTTCAGCGGCGACGGCGAACGCGTCTACCTGTCGCTCATGCAGGGCACGACCGAGTGGATCGCCGGCGAGCTCAAGCCCCGTGAGCCAGCCGCCCTGAAGAAGCGCATGGACTGGGCCCGCCCGCTCATCGAGCAAGTCGCCTCCGAGCGAGCCGACTTGCTGACGCAGATCCGTCTCAACGCACGCACGAAGCTTGGCAAAGGCTACGAGCCCGGCAACGTCGTGGCCATTGAGTACCAGCGCGATGCCATCCCCAGCTCGGATGTCCTGAGCGAAGATCTCCTCTTCATGGCGCGGCTCTTGGGCCCCCTTTACAAGGCCGCGGACGACGCGACCTACGTTCCCGGCGACCTACCGATCGAGGTCCGCGAGGCAACCCAGAGCGCGGCGACCACCGCGAACCGCAGGAGCGCCCGCAGGGGCGGTCAAGGGTTCCTCCTCACTGCCGTCGAGCGCAGGGCCATCGAGAAGCGCAGTGTCCTGCTCGCCACTGAGTACTTCGAGGCCCAGGGATGGGCCGTGAAGGACGTTGGCGCCAGCAAGCCGTACGACCTTCACCTGACGCGAGGGGACGAGAAGCTTCACGTAGAGGTGAAGGGGACCACGTCCGACGGTGGCCAGATCATCCTGACGCGGGCCGAGGTCGAATGGCAGCGCAAGTTCGCCCCGGACAACGCCCTCGCGATCGTCCACTCCATCGAACTGGATCGCACCGTTGAACCCGTGACCGCGACCGGTGGAATCCTTCACTGCACCTCGCCGTGGACCATCAAGGAGGAGACCTTGACCGTTATCTCCTACATCCACCGAACCGGACTGTGAGGCGGACAATCGCGCACTGCGGCGCGCCGGTGATCGGTGGACGAGCAGGCAGGTCGCTATTCCAGGGAATGCTTCGTGGTGGCGCTGCACTCGTACATGGATCGCAGGAGCATCGAGGTCAATCAGATGAGGCGACGCGGAGCTGAGGAGTTCTAAACCCATCTGTGATCAACATAAGCGGGATCCTGCTGTTCGACTGTGGCACTTTACCAGACAACCCTGGGATATGGGGACTACCTGGCGGGAATCAGCCGGGCAATGGATACTGACTCCACACACTTCGCGATGACTTCGTCTAACAGGGGGCGGCGTGGCTACATCGAACGCAATTCGCTGGGTCGATCTCGATCCGGCCAAGATTGAGGACATCATCTCTGTCCTTATTAGCCGTCTCCACCTTGAGGCTCAACGCATTGACGGATCAGGCGGGGATGGCGGCAGAGACGTGCAGGTCCCGCTAGAAAGCGGCTTGATTATCTACGAGGTGAAGAGCTTCACGGGAAGGCTGAACAATTCCCGCAAGGGTCAGATCAAGCGATCTTTGAAAAAGGCCTCTTCTCATGATCCAAGGCAATGGCGGTTGATCATGCCGCTTGATGTGACGCCGGGGGAATTGGAATGGTATAACGAACTAAAAGCAGACTATCCGTTCGTTGGTGACTTTACGCGAGGGCGTACATGGCTGGACTCGGAGCTATCTCGACGGCCCGAGATAGCGCGTTATTACACAGGTGACAGTAATTCTGAAATTGTCGATTTCCTTCGGGAGATAAACCGAGAAGAGGCAGCCCTCGCGAACGGAATTCCCGATGCGATTGGACGCATAAAGCGCGTAATGTCTCAGCTGAATGAAATCGATCCACACTATACGTTTGGGTTCCATATCGCCCCAGACGGCAATGTGAAGCCTGAGGCGCACCCAAGGTATCCGGGAGCCGAACTTGATCGTCCCTTCGTCATAAAAGCAACCTTCACGTTTCCCAAGACTCCTGAAGGAGAGGCGGCAAAAGCCGACTTTGAGGATTCAATTGACTACGGCGTCCCCGTAGAATTGCCGGACGATTTCATTAAGTCTGTCGAGATTGACGCCCCGGCCGGGATGGGGGGCAAGTGGTCTGGAGGAGTCTTCTCACTCGAATCTGCTGCGACACCAGAACCTGATGGCATTAGGTACTCGGTAGTTGTGACGGACGCACACGGTCATCCACTTGCGGCCATTCCGCTCAACCTTACTAAGAAGTTCCGGGGAGAGAAAGGAGCACAGATTGAACTTTGTGACCTCACAGGATTTTTTGGTATTCGATCCCGTCTCAATGTCCCAGAAAGGACTGCCAGGCATACCTTTAGCTTTGAGCATCGAGAAGGGGTCTTGCCTTCGGCGTTGCTACCCACCCTCCGATTTATGGTTCACCTAAAGGCTGGGAATCAGTGGGGACTGGCAGTAAATGACGAGATTACGCAACTGAACATACTCCCCGATGCATTTATGTCCGACATTGTGCAGTTTGGGAAGTATATTGCGATACTGGCCAAACTGCAAGAGTACACCGGCTTCTCTTTTCCGATTCCAGAAGTCTTGTCGGACGAAGATGCGGGACGACTCAAGCTGGCTAACTACCTCATTGGCGGCAATGAACTGACCACTACGTGGAATAAAGCCAGTATTACATTCACCCGAGAAGGAGTGGAGAGGTGGCGCGCCACTACCGGCACAGGCGCCGGTCAACTTCGATTGCAGGAGGATTTGTACACGGAAATCTGTGGAAATCACATTTATGTTGGCCAAGTTCAGAAGGTAATTGCATCAGTTAGAACGGTTGAATTGCCGGATGTCGACGCGGCAATTTCGGATCAAGATACATTTCCGGTGAGTCTTGCGCCGGGCGACGATGCGACGCTAAAGACGAAGCTTCTCCCGAGGGAAGAAGAAGGATTCTGAGCGGTCACGTCAAATGTATGTGGTCGAGTGTCTAGGGGTGCTGATCGTCTCTTCAGGGCGAGGAAGTTCGCTGAGTGGCAATGCACACTCGGCGACGCGTCGGCCGCTGCCCGGCTGCGTAGGCGGTCTGAAGAACCGCAGCCAGAGGAAGTTAAGAGAGAATCTGCAGATGGATCAAGGGAGAGCCGCCGTCTACGGAGCTGCTGTGGGTGTCCTGGGCACTCTTCTGGGCTCATGTATTACTTGGCTGCAACTCCGTACTCAAGCCAGGGCCAGCAACTCCCAGTGGCGTCGCCAAGTGCAGCGAGATTCCTACGGTGTGCTGCTGGAGCGCGTCGACTCGCTCAGGAAGGCTCTCGAACCGATCGAGCGAAGAGCTCTTGCGTCGATGAGTACCACAGCGGATACCGACGCGTTGGAGGCAGCGAAGAGTGCACTGCTCCCTGAGATCGACGCGGCCACCATTGTTGTGATGCTGGAGGGGCCAGCGAAGATTACTGAGCAAGCGATGCGCATAGGCCACGCGCTCCGTGCCTGGGGCGAGGTGCTGGAGGTGCTCGTCAGGACGGTACTAGCTGACGACCCTGAGGCAGAAGCCGGAAAGGTTGCTGTGCGCTCCGTGAGCCAAGAAGCGGGCGAGGCCGTGGGAGTCTTCCTCCTCTCTGCTAGGAAGCACTTGGACAAGGCTTAGGCACTCAGCTACCAATCTGTACCCAAGTTTGATTTGGCAGCGCTGAACACACGCCTCCACTCTGCAGCCTTGACTCTTATTCCGGTTTCAAGCTCCGCTAGGGCCTCGATTGAAGGGGCTCTCAAAAAAGCCCTCCCTAGCCAACAGAAGCCTTGGCCTTGGAGTACTTCCCCAACGGGCTGCGAATGACGTGCCCTCGTTCAGGCGTCCTCATGGGCGGCGTGTCAGATTCGGTCGGGGGAGGAGGAACCGCACGGCTGGCGCCAGTCTCAGTTCTAGTCTCGATTGCTGCCCAATCCGGCACGGTGCGCACCCGTCCACGGACGTCCGGTACGTCGCCTGACCTGCATGCGGGCCCTTTGGCGGACGTCCGTGGACGGCTGCGGACCAAGATCGGACAGCTCGTAATGCGTAGGTCTCGGGTTCGAATCCCGAAGGCGGCTCTGTGGAAGCCTCAGGACTCACTCGCCGTGACCTGGGGCTTTTGCTTTTGGTGGAGCGGTTCAGGGTGGATGGGTGCCCCTGGCCGCGGGCGGCGACCACGGCCTCGTACCTCTGATGTGTCGCGGATCCGCCACGGGCGGTCCGAGAGCCGGTTGGCCGACTTCGGTGGGCGTTTAGGCTGCTTCGCGTCGAGCGGATCGTTGGGTGCGGTCGCGTGTTCGTGGGGCATGTCCTGCCGGGGGTGAGCCGGGGTGCGGGATCGGGTGGGGCGCTGGCCGTTGGTGGGGCGTGGGCGGGAGTTGGGGGATTTCGCCGACGCGCTGGCCGACCCGGGCTGCCGGGGGTTCGTGGTGGGCGGGGCGGCCGGGGTCGGCAAGTCCCGGCTGGCCGAGGAGTGTCTGGAGCGAGCCGCGGCGGCGGGTCTGCGGGTGGGGCGGGCCACGGCCAGTGCCGCGGCGGGTGTCGTGCCGCTGGGAGCGATCGCGCATCTGCTGCCCGCCGGGGTGGACCTGTCCGACCCGGTGGCCGGGTTCGCCGCGGTCGCCAGGCGGCTGACCGCCGGGCCGGGACGGCAGTGGGTGCTGCTCGTCGACGACATGCATCTGCTGGACTCGGCCTCGGCGGTGCTGCTGCGGCAGCTGATGGACACCGGAGCGCTGCTGCTGATCGGCACGGTCCGTACCGGTGAGCCGTACGGGGAGGCGGTCGCTGCGTTGCGGGGCGGCGACGCGGTGCACCGGGTCGACCTGACCGTACTGAGCCCGGCGCAGATCGAGGCGTTGTTGCAGGCAGCGCTCGGGGGGCCGGTCGCCCGGCGCACCCTGCACGAACTGTCGGCCGCGAGCGGCGGCAACGTGCTGTACCTGCGCGAACTGGTTCTCGGCTCCCTGACCGCCGGGGATCTGACCGAGGACGGGGAGCTCTGGCAGCTGAGCGAGGGCCGGCTCCCGGCCACGGTGCGGCTGACCGAGGTGATCGGTGCCCGGCTTGCGACCGCCGACCAGGCCGGCCGCCCCGCTCTGGAACTGCTGGCGCTGTGCGAGCCGCTGCCGTTGGCCGATGCCGAAGCCCTCGTCCCGCCACGGGCGATGGCAGTTCTGGAACAGGCCGGACTGATCCGCACCACCCAGGACCGGCGGCGCACCGCCGTGTCGCTGGCCCATCCGTTGTACGGCGAAGTGCTGCGGGCCGGGCTGCCGCTCCTGCGCCGCCGGACGCTGCTCCTGGACCAGGCAGCGCGAGTCGAGGCCCGCGGGGCCCGTCGGCGGGGCGACCTGTTGCGTATCGCCACCTGGCGGCTGGCCGCGACGGGGACCGCCGACCCCGCCCTCCTCGTCCAGGCCGCCGCGGTGGCCCGTCACGCGCACGACTACCCCCGGATCGTCGCTCTGCTGGAGGCGCTGCCCGACAACCACCGGACCACGGCCACCGACCTGACGCTCGGCAACGCCTTCTTCGAGATGGGCCGCTGGGAGGCGGCCGAGACCGCGTTCGCGCGGGCCGACGCCTTCGCCCGCGGCGAGCGGGACCAGCTCGCGGTGGCTCTCGTCCGGACGATCAATCTGCTGTGGAGCAACGTCCCCCTCGCTGAGGCGCTCTCGGTCAACGCGGCCGCCCTGGAACGGATCCGCGGCCCGGCGGGACGTCACGTACTCACCGTCAACGAGGGGTTCCTACGGATCGTCGGCGGTCTGCCGACCCAGGGGCTGGCCCTGCTGGAGGACCTGGAGACCGAGGTCGGCGACGCCCTCGACGTCAACGCCTGGTTACGGGGCGCCTGGATGAAGCCCGTCGCGCTGGCGCTGGTCGGCCGTACCGCGGAGGCCGTGACCTGGGCGGAGCGCGCCCACGCCGGTCACCGCCAGGTCGACGAACACGCCCTGGTGTCCCATCCGGCCATTCAGCGCGTCCCGCTCGTCCTCGCTCTCAGCGAGGCCGCCCGCCCGACCGAGGCCCGCCGCGAGGGCGAGCGCGCGTACGCCGAACTGGTCGCCGCCGACTCCGTCGTACGGGTCTGGCTGGCGGTCTTCCTAGGCCGGGCCGAGTGGCTCGCGGGTCTGCCCGTGACCGCCCGCCGCTGGTGGGCCGAGGCCGCCGCGCTGGCCCGTACCTTCCACCACGTCATGGCCCTGCGTCCGGCGCTCGGAGGTCTCGCCGCGTGTGCGGCCGTGCTCGGTGACCCGGACGCCGCCGAGGCGTCACTCGCCGAACACCGCGCCCTGCCGCCGTTGGCCCCCGGCCTGCTGTCCGCCGGCGAGGAACACCTGGGCGAAGCCTGGCTGTCGGCCACCCGCGGGCATCTGGGGCGGGCCCGGTCCGTACTCACGGCCGCCGCCGGGGTCGCCCGTTCGACCGGGCATCTCACCGGCGAGGCCTTGCTGCTGACCGATGTCGCCCGCCTCGGCGGAGCGAGCGCTGTCACGGACCGGCTGACGGCCATCGCGCGAACATGTGACGGGGCGCTCGCCCCGGCCCGGGCCGGGCTGGCGTCGGCGCTGGCAGCCGACGACGCCGACCAGCTCCTGGAGGCGGCCGGAGCGTGCCAGGCCATCGGCGCGGAACTGCTCGCCGCCGAGGCGTACGCCGCCGCCGCGACCGCCTGGCGCCGGGCCGGCCGACCCCGCCCCGCCGCAGCGGCCGACCACCGGGCCGCCGCGGCCCTGGCCCACTGCGAAGGCGCCCGCACACCACTGCTGGCCACCGCCCGCGCCGCCGTCCCGCTCACCGCCCGCGAGCGGGAGACAGCCCTGCTCGCCGCAGCCGGGAACACCAGCATGGACATCGCCCGGGCCCTCACCCTGTCGGTACGCACCGTCGACAACCACCTGCACCACGCCTATACGAAACTCGGCGTCACCACCCGGCGCGAACTGGCCCGGGCCCTCGGGACACCGCCGTCCCCCGGCGCGCTGCCGCCACCCCCGGTGAGCGCGGATGAGTAACGGCTACTCAAGCCGTGCCGTGCTGCCACGGGCAGGCTGCTCCGAGAGCCCGAGTACGAGTCGGGCTGCTGGTCCGAGTCCGAGTACGACTTCGAGTACGAGATCCAGGGGGAGACGATGGGGAGAAGAGCGTTGGTCCGTGGTGTGGTCGTCGGCGCGATGGTGGGGTCCGCGGTGACCCTGACCGGAGGGCCGGCGAGCGCGGCCACGGGTGTGACCAGGAGCGGGGACGTCGTGACCGTGAACGCGGCCGCGGGCCGCTCGAACGACATCACGATCGGTCTGTCGGCCAGCAAGATCGTCGTCCAGGACGCCACCGACACGGTGACGGCCGGCGCCGGCTGTGTGTCCGTCGGCGACGGCTCGGTGACCTGCAGCGTCAATGTCGGCAGTGCCACCGTCGTGGTCAATGCCGGGGACGGCGACGACACCATCACCAAGACCGGCAATGTCGCGGGGGACCTGCGGGGAGGGCCGGGCAGCGACGTCATCGACGGCGGGCCCACTCCGCGCAACAACATCCTGAACGGCGGGGCGGACCCGGACCTCCTCCTCGGCGGCCCCGACTTCGACCAGCTCATCGGTGGTCCCGGCGGCGACACGTTCAGTGGCGGAGGCGGCACCAGGGACTCCGTCAGCTACCAGGACAGCGGCGCGGGTGTGGTCGTCACCATCGACGACGTCTTCCTCGGCGACGACGGTGCGAGCGGGGAGGGCGACAGCGTTCTCACCAGCGTGGAGAACATCGTCGGCAGCCAGTTCAACGACCAGCTCTTCGGGAGCGCGTCGGCCAACTTCATGAACGGCCTCGGGGGCGTCGACTTCCTGGAGGGCGAATTCGGCGACGACACCCTGGTGGGGGGCGCCGGAGCGGACACCCTCGTCGGCGATGTCGGCAACGACACGCTCCAAGGCATCGACGGCGTGACCGACACCCTCAACGGTGGCTTCAACACCGACACCTGCAACGGCGACGCCATCGACATCAAGGCACTCTGCGAGGCATGAGCCCCGGGGGTCCCGGAGGCAGGGATGCCGGACTCAGGGGCCCCTACGGGGCCAGGGTCGTCAAGGCCGGGCCGAACGCGATCAGCAGCGGGACCAGTGGGGCCAGTGCCGCGGCCGTCGTGGTGCCTCGGCGGTGGGAGCGGGTGAGGCGGGGTGGGGGGTCCAGGAGGCGTTCCACGCGTTGGTGGAGCAGGGGCCTGGGCGTGGCGCAGGACAGGACGCCTCGGTGCTGGTTCAGCTCGATCAGGGCCAGCGCGGTCGTGAGGTGGCCGCAGCGGCGCGACGCCGTGTCGTCGGCGGAGAGTTCGACGAGGCGGTGCGTCTGGTCGCGGAAGTCACGGAAGACCGGGATGCCCGGGAAGCCGCCGGCCAGCGCCTGGGAGAGATGCAGGAGCCAGTCGTGGCGGGCGCGCGCGTGGCCGAGTTCGTGGGCCTGGATGGCGTCCAGCTGGTGATCGGTGAGGCGGTGCAGGGCGCCCGTCGTGACGACGAGCTGGGACGGGCTGCCCGGCATCCACCAGGCGTCCGGGTACTCGTCCTCCAGCACGAGGAGCGGGCCGCGCGAGGTCGGCAGGCCTGCCGGCAGCTCGGGGGCGCGTTCGCGCAGGTGCTCGCGGCGCAGACGGCTGCGCCTGCGCGCCTCCGTCACCTCGCGGGCGAGCATCGCCGTGGTCCAGGCGGCGCCGCCCGCCAGCAGCAGCGTCAGCGCGGTGGTCCAGGGCGGGGCGGCGGCCAGATCGTACGCCGCCGTCACGGAGGCCGGCGCGGGTGCGAAGACATGGGCGCGGACCGTGTGGAAGACGGCGGAGGCGCTCAGCACGAGCGACGACAGACAGCACAGCAGGACCGTGGCGACCAGGCACTGCCACACCCACAGCGCGAGTACGGGCTCCCGCTCGGGCCAGGAGGCGCCGGTCAGGACGCGGGGCGCCACGACCGCGGCGGTCAGGGCGACGGCCGCCATCAGCATGAGGGAGATGGTCACGGTCATGTCCTGAGCCCCTTCTTCCCCTCGGTCGGGTGAGTCCCGCGGGTCCGGCTGGTCCCGCCGAATCCGCCGGTCGTCCCGTGGTCCTGCGGGTCATGGACACGCTACCGGTCGGCGGGACCCCTGAGGCACCCCAGCGGAGTGACGGCGCGGAGTGACAGACCGGAGTGACAGACCGGAGGGACGGCCCGGGGTGACGGTCTGGAGGGATGCCCCATGAGACCGCCCGGCGTGATGCAGCGCCGCGCGGTCGTGAGACGGCCGTGGCTCACATCCGTACAGGACGGCGAACGCTGTCCGGACGCGCACCGCGACAACCTCGCGACACCCTTAAGAAGTCGCGTACTTGAGGAGTCCACAGCGTGAACGGCTAGCATCGTTCTCTGATTGTCCGACGAGGTCGAGATCGGGGTGGGCGTCGTGTCGAGGGAACCTCGGATCGCGGTGGCCGTGGTGACGATGGGGACGCGGCCCGACGAGGTCGACGCGCTGCTCGCGTCGGTGGCCAAGCAGGACGTAGCGCCCGCGCGGATCGTGATCGTCGGGAACGGCTGTCCGCTGCCGGAGTTCGCCGAGCGGCTGGGTCTGCCCGGTGAGGTCACCGCCATCGAGGTCGACGAGAACCTCGGCTGCCCGGGTGGCCGCAATGTCGCCCTGCGGCGGCTGCGGGAGTTCGGGGACGTGGACGTCGTCGTCGAACTGGACGACGACGGGCTGCTCATCGACCCCGATGTCCTGCGGACGGTACGGGACCTGTACGCCGTCGAGCCGCGCCTGGGCATCGTCGGTTTCCGCATCGCCGACGAGAACGGCGAGACCCAGCGGCGCCACGTACCCCGGCTCGGCGCCAAGGACCCCCTGCGGGGCGGCGAGGTGACCTGCTTCCTCGGCGGCGGCCACGCCCTGTCCATGGAGATGCTCGCGCAGACGGGGGACTGGCCCGCAGAGTTCTTCTTCGCGCACGAGGAGACCGACCTGGCGTGGCGGGCCGCCGACGCCGGCTGGACCATCCGGTACGAGCCGCAGCTGCTGCTCCAGCACCCGAAGACGTCACCCGCCCGGCACGCCATCTACTACCGCGTCACCGCCCGCAACCGCGTCTGGCTGGTCAGGCGCCGGCTGCCCCTTCCGCTCATCCCCGTCCACCTGGGGGTCTGGATCGCGCTGACCCTCGTACGGACGCGGTCCGTCGGTGGGCTGCGGGCGTGGTTCGGCGGATTCGTGGAAGGGCTGAGGGTGTCCGCCGGGGAGCGCCGGCCGATGCGTTGGAAGACCGTGTGGCGGCTTACGCGGCTGGGGCGCCCGCCCGTCATCTGAGACGGTGAGGGAGGGGCGGGGCCAGTTCTTGGGGTTTCGCCCGGTACGCGGGGGACTCACGCGTGTTCCACGGGTGCCTGCCGCGTGTTCCACGGGGCTCTCGGACCCGGTCGCGACGGCGACACTCCCCCGAGTCGCGGCGACCTACGACGCCTACCGCGTACCGGAACGACCGGATCCGATGCGGTGATCAAATCAGGCCACGCCAACCGATCGCTAACATGGGCGAACGGTGTGGCGGGGCACGGAGTTTCGCCCGAGGGTCGGCGGAGCGTCGGATTCCGGCCGCCCGACGCCGCGACGGGAGGGCGAACAGGTGGGCGGCGGGACGCGGTCGGAACGAGAGGCCGGACTGCTCGGCCCGCCCGTCACGTCCACGCCCACGTCCGAGTCGCTGGTTCCCTTGCCCGGTACGCCCACGTCCGCAGCGGCGGCCCCTCTGGCCGGTGCCCCGCTCGGAGCTTCCGCCGCGGGTCCGAGCCGGTTGCGCTTCGGGCTGCTCGGGCCCACGGTCGTGTACGGCGCCGACGGCGTGGCCCGGCCGGTCAGCAGTGCCAAGGGGCGCGTCCTGCTCACCGCCCTGCTCCTGGAACCGGGACGGGTCGTCTCCGTGCACGCGCTCAAGGACGCGTTGTGGGGCGGGTTCCCGCCCGCGTCCGCGCACGCCTCGCTGCAGAATCATGTGACCCGGCTGCGGCGGCTCCTGGACGACCCGGACCGGCTGCGGTCGGTGGCCACCGGCTATCAACTGCGCATATCAGCAGGCGAGTTGGACGTGGCGGTCTTCGAGGCCCGGGTCGTGGCCGCCCGCGCGGCGTATGCGCGGCGCGACTGGGGGAGGGCTTCGGCCGAGGCCGTCGCGGCGCTCGCGCTGTGGCGCGGCACCCCGTTGGACGGCTGGTGCCCGGAGGCCGGTGGGATCTCCCTCGTCCAACGGCTGGAGGAGGCGCGGCTGTTCGCCCTGGAATGCCGGTACGACGCCGAACTGGAGCACGGCCGGGGAGCGGCCGAACAGGGCGTACGGCTCTCCGGGCTCGCTCCCGAACTGGCCGCGCTGGTCGCCGAGTTCCCTCTGCGTGAGGCTTTCCACCGGCAGTTGATGCTGGTCCTGTACCGGACGGGCCGCCAGGCGGAGGCGCTGGCCGTCCACCGCGATCTGCGCGGCAGGCTCGTCCGCGAACTCGGTGTGGAGCCGGGGAACGCGGTACGGGAGGCCCATCTGGAGATCCTGCGGGAGCCGGTGGGGGCGCCCCCGGGAGCCGCGGGTGCGGTGACCGCCGTCCACGGCCGGGAACGACCTGCCGAACGGGCTGGCACTGAACGGCCTGCCACTGAACGGGCTGACACTGAACGAGCCGCCGTCGCGTCCAGCTCCGGCTCCGGTTCCGGCTCCGGATCCAGCTCCGGATCCCGTTCCGGTTCCGGCTCCCGTGGGACCGCCCGGACCATGAGGCCTGCCACCACCACGATCCTGGCGGAAACGTTCGCCGCGAGTCCGGTTCCGTTTCTGGTTCCGGTTACGGGTCCGGTTGCGGGTTCGGGTCCGGTTCGGGTTCCGGCTATTCCCGCGCAGGCCTCCCGGGCCTCTCGGGCCTCTCGGACCTCCCGGACCTCCTCCACCGGCACCACCGCTGCCGTTCCGAGGCCCGCCCAACTCCCGCCCGTACCAATCCACTTCACCGGCCGCGAGGCAAGCGTCCGGGCACTGCGCACCGCGCTCCTTCCGGACGGCCCTGTCGGCCCGGACGGTCCGGACGGCCCCGTCGGGGACGGCCGCCCCCGGGTCGCCGTCGTCAGCGGTATGGCGGGGGTCGGGAAGAGCGCGCTGGGCGTCCAGGTGGCGCACGGGCTGCGGACGGAGTTCCCCGACGGGCAGCTGTACGTGCGGCTGCACGGGGCGACGCCGGGCGTGCCGCCGCTCACCGCCGGGCAGGCCCTTGCCGCACTGCTCCGCGACCTCGGTGTGGAACCGTGCGGCGTGCCCGAACACCCGGACGCGGCCAGCGCGTTGCTGCGGTCCCTGCTGGCACCCACCCGCACCCTGCTCGTGCTGGACGATGTCGCGAACGCCGCCCAGGTCCGCCCCCTGCTGCCCGCCGGGCCCGGTTGCGCGGTGATCGTCACCAGCCGTTCGCGCCTCACCGCGCTGGACGGCGCGACGCGCTTCCCGCTCGCGCCGCTCTCCGCCGAGGAGAGCGCCGAGCTGCTGCGTGCCGTCTCCGGGCGGGACGGCCTCGACGGTACGCACCCGCTCGTCGGCCTCACCGGACGGCTGCCCCTCGCCCTGCGGATCGTCGCCGCGCGCCTGGCCGCCCGGCACGTTCTCACCCCGGACGCGCTGGCCGGTCAACTGGCCGCCAGCGACCAACGGTTGCACCATCTGGAGTACGACGACCTGAGCGTGCGCCGCTCGCTCGCGGTCGCCCTCGACGCGCTGCGCGCCTCGGACCGCGAGGCCGACCGGGATGCCGCGCTCGCCCTGCGCCGGATCGGCGCGCTCGACCTGCCGACGTACGGGATTCCGCTGCTCGCACGGCTGCTGGCCACCGGCGAGCGGCGCGCGGAGGCCGCCCTCGACCGCCTCGTCGACGTCGCCCTCCTCGACGAGAGCACGTACGGCCGCTACGCCCCCCACGACCTCGTACGGGATTTCGCCCGCGAGGTCGCCCGAGACGGTGCCCACGCGGATGCACGTGAGGATGCCCATGAGGGGAGTACGCGCCCTGATCCCTCGGGCTCGGATCCCTCGGGCTCGGATCCCTCGGGCTCGGATCCCTCGGGTTCGCATCCCTCGGGTTCGGATTCCGGTTCCACGGACATCGCCCTCCGCTGGTACATCGCCTCCGCCCGCCAGTGCGTGCTGGCCCTGACGCCCTCCGGTGTCGACCGGGACAACCGGCTCGGTGTGACCGTCGCCGAGAGGGAGTGCGTGGCCGCCGACGCGGACGGGGATCCGCCCCCGCCGTTCGGCTCGGCCGCCGAGGCCGTCGCCTGGGGCGACCGGGAGGTGGCGAACGTCGTCGCGCTCGTCGAGGGACGGGCCGCCGTCTCCCCGCTCGTGCCCGTCCTCGTCCGCGCCCTCTTCCCGTACCTGCAGCGCCGCGGCCGGCTCCGCGAACTGGCGACGCTCGGGCGGCGGGCGCTGGACGTGGCGCGGCGTCTCGGTGACGACGCCGCCGAGGCGATCGCGCTCTCCGACCTGGCGGGGCTGCACTTCATGCAGGGCCGGGCGGGCGAGGCGCTCGTCCTGACCGACCAGGCGCTCGTGCGCTGGCGCGGTCTCGGCGTCCTGCCGCGCGTCCAGCGCTGTCTGAACAACCGGGGGCTGCTGCTCGAAAGCCTGGGCCGGTACACCGAGTCCGAGACCGCCCTGCGGGAAAGCCTCGAACTGGCGCGGCAGGCGGGCGACGCGGACGGCGAGGCCGTCGTCTACAGCAACCTCGGCAACCTGTACGAGCACAGCGACCCGCGTGCCGCCATCGCGTGGCACGAGCGGAGCCTCGCGCTCGGGGAGGCCATGGGCGACTCACGGGTACGCGAGTCCGGGCACTGCAACATCGGGTTCGCCCACCTCACGCTCGGCGAACCGGCCGGTGCGCTGGAGCACTTCGACCGTGCCCTGAGCATCTCGGACGGGGTCGACTGGCAGAGCGGTTCGCAGACCCGGCTCGGTCTGGTGCGTGCCCTGCGCGGCCTCGACCGCTCGGAGCGTGCTGCCCGGGAGTGCGCCCTGCTGCTGGAGCGGGCCGAGCAGCGCGCCGACCGCTACACCGCGGGTCTCGCCCGGCACCAGCAAGGACTGCTCCACCGGTCGGCGGGCCGCACCGAGGAGGCGTACGAGCAGTGGGAACTGGCCCTCGACGACCTGGACGGCACCGACAGCCCGGTGGTCGAGGAGTTGCGGGACCTGCTCCTGAGCCGCATCTGTTGACCACCCTGGTTCGGGTGCGCGGCGCGCGGTGCGCTCACTTCGCGTCCGCGTAGCACTTCACCACCGCCGTGGTGAACGGGAACCGCACCGGCGTCTCCCCGAACGTCAGCCGTCCCGCCTCCTCCGCCGCCTCCCGGATCGCCTGGACCACCGCGTCGGCCTCCTCCTCCGGGCAGTGCACCATCACCTCGTCGTGCTGGAAGAAGACCAGCTCGGCCGCCATGTCCCGGCAGGTGCGCCGGAGTCCGGCGAGCACGAGAAGGGTCCAGTCGGCGGCGCTGCCCTGCACCACGAAGTTACGGGCGAAGCGGCCCCGGGCCCGGGAGTTGCTGGACGCGTACCCGGGCACCCAGTCCTGGGCGCCCCCGGGCTCGGCGCTCTCACCCGGACCGGCGGCCAGCTCGCCGGTCTCCTCGCTGTCCGGGATCCCCGCCTCCTCGCCCGAGGAGTCCGACCCCGCCGCCGGTGGGCAGGTGCGGCCCAGCCAGGTCCGTACGAGCCGGCCCTCCTCGCCCGCGCGGGCCGCGTCGTCCACGTACGCCACCGCCCTGGGGAAGCGGCGGCGCAGCAGCGCGAGGTTCTTGAGGCCGTCGCCGGACGTCTGGCCGTAGATCGCGCCGAGGACGGCGAGCTTCGCCTGGGCGCGGTCGCCGGAGAAGGCCCGGTCGGAGACGGACTGGTAGAGGTCGCTCTCGCGGCCCGCCACCTCCATCAGCCCGGGGTCGCGGGAGATCGCGGCCAGGACGCGCGGCTCCATCTGGTCGGCGTCCGCCACGACGAGCCGCCAGCCGGGGTCGGCGACCGCGGCCCTGCGTATGACCTTGGGGATCTGCAGGGCGCCGCCGCCGTTGGTCACCCAGCGGCCGGTGACGGTGCCGCCCGCCTGGTACTCCGGTCTGAACCGGCCGTCCCGCACCCAGTCCTGGAGCCACGACCAGCCGTGGGCGACCCAGATCCGGTACAGCTTCTTGTACTCGATGAGTGGCTTCACGGCCGGATGGTCGATGGACTCGATCTCCCAGCGCCGCGTGGACCTCACCTTGATCCCGGCCTGCGCGAACGCCTTGACGACATCCGCGGGCAGGTCGGGCCGGACCCGGCGGCCGAACGCGGCCGACACCTCTTCCGTCAGCTCGGCCAGCCGCCGTGGCTCGCCCCCGCCCGCGTACCGCTCGCCCAGCAGTTCGTGCAGGACCTCCCGGTGCACGTCGGTGCTCCACGGCAGCCCGGTCTCGTTCATCTCCGTCGCCACCAGCGTGCCCGCCGACTCGGAGGCCGTGAGCAGCCGCATCCGCTCGGGCCGCGCGGTCGCGTCGTGCCTTCGCTGCTGCTCCCCGTACACCTCGATGAGCTGCGCCAGCGGTACGTGGACGGGGCGCGGCTCGAAGAGGGACGACTGCGAGCCGGGCTCGGCGGAACGCTGCGGGGGATCGGGCGGTACGGGGCCGCCGTGCAGCCTGGCGAGGGCGGCGGCGGCCGAACGGGGTTCGCCGAGCCGTCCCTCGTGGCCGAGCAGGAGGGTCTCGGCGGCCTCCAGGTCGTAACACCGCTCCACCCGGACGCCCTCGGCGCGCAGCCGTGGGTAGACCTCCGGCGTCGCCCGCCACACCCAGCGGGTGACGTCCGGCCGGGATCGTACGGACTCGGCGAGGTCCGGTTCCCGCAGGAGCGGTCCGGCGGGCAGCCCGTCGGGGCCGAGGGGGGCGAGCTCCGCGCCGCCGTCCTCGGCCGGCGCGAGAGCCCACCGTCCGGTCATGACGTGAGTCTCGCAGGAGGGTCTGACAATCCGGCCCCAGCGCGGCCCGCCCGCCGTTCGCCGCCGCGGCCCGCCCGCCGCGCTCACGGCCGGGGCCACCGCCGGGGCCACCGGCCTTGTCGGTCGGGTGCGGGTTCGGTGGGGGTGGGCCGCGCAGTTCCCCGCGCCCCTGAAGGGGCGGTGACTGGGCCCGTCGGTCTTGTCGGGTGCGGGGTCTACTGGAGGGGCTTCTTCAGTTCTTCCAGTGACTTCGTGATGTCCGCCTCGGTCGCCGTCTTGGTGACGCCGAGTCCGCTCAGCAGGCCCGTCCCCGCCTCGTGCTCCAGGAGGGCGAGCAGGATGTGCTCCGTACCGATGTAGTTGTGGCCCAGGCGCAGGGCCTCGCGGAAGGTGAGTTCGAGGACCTTCTTCGCGCCGGCGTCGAAGGGGACGAGCGCGGGCATGGTCTCCGCGCGCGGCGGGAGGCCGGCGCTCGCGGCCTCGCGTACGGCGTCCAGGGTGACGCCCTGCGCGGTGATCGCCTTCGCCCCGAGACCCTCCGGCTCGGCGATCAGGCCGAGGACCAGGTGCTCGGTGCGGATCTGGTCGTTGTCGGCGTTCCTGGCCTCCTCCTGCGAGGTCACGACCACGTTCCTGGCGCGTGGCGTGTAGCGGCTGAAGCCCTGGCTCGGGTCGAGGTCCGACTCGGCCTTCGGTACGAACCGCTTCTGGGCCGCCTGCCGGGTGACCCCCATGCTCCTGCCGATGTCCGTCCAGGAGGCGCCCGAACGCCGGGCCTGGTCCACGAAGTGGCCGATCAGATGGTCGGCCACGTCGCCGAGGTGGTCCGCGGCGATCACCGCGTCCTGGAGCTGGTCGAGGGCGTCTTCGTGGACCTTCTTGATGGCCTCGATGAGGTCGTCGAGGCGTACGGAGGTGGTGCCGCGTGGATTCGTGGTCATGTGTCAACCGTAGGTTGACGGTGTGGGGGTGTCAACCTCGCGTTGACAGTGCATTCCAGGATGGCTGCCAGGGGTCGTCCTGGCCCGCGCCGGCCCGCTCCGGTCCGTCCGGCTACTTCGGGGACGCCACGAGCAGGCGTACGGCCAGTCCCGTGAAGACCGTGCCGCTGAAGATGTTGAGCGCCCGGCCGACCCGGCGGCTGCGCCGCAGCAGGTCGGAGAGGCGGCCGGAAAGCAGTCCTACGGAGGCGTCGAAAACGAAGCCCATGACCACGATGGTGACGCCCAGGACGAAGAACTGGCCCATCACATGGCCGAGTCCGGGGTTCACGAACTGCGGCAGGAACGCCACGTTGAAGAGGATCACCTTGGGGTTGAGGAGGTTCGTGACCGCCCCCTGCCAGAAGGCCCGCCGCCGGCCCGGACCGACGGCGGCGCCCTCCTCGACCGGCACCGAGCGGTCGCGGAACGCCTTGACCGCGAGGTACAGGAGGTAGGCCGCACCGGCCCAGCGCAGTACGTGGTACAGCGTCGGCAGCGCCGTGAACAGGGCGGAGAGGCCCAGCATCGCGGCGACCGAGTGCACGAGCATCGCCGTGGCGACGCCCGCCGCGGCCATCACCCCCGTGACCGGTCCGCCCCGGCCTCCCATCGCCACGATGAACATCATGTCGGGGCCGGGGCTCACCACGAGCGCGAGCGCGGCGACCAGGAACGCTGCGTACAGAGAGGTGTCGACCATGGGGGCATGCTCGGGCCCGCCGGGCGACGGGTCGAGCGATTTCCACCCGCTGAGACGGCCGCCGCCCGCAGCCGGGGCCGGAGCGGGTCCGCCGCCCGGTCACCCGTTCCGCCCATGACACGATCGACGCATGAGTAGTACGTCCTCCACGGTGGAGCGCGCCTTCGCGGCCGCGCTCTACGCCGACTCCGACGCGGCCCTCGACACCGGTGCCTCCCTGCTCGCCGCCGACCCCGCCTCCGACGCCGAACTCGCCCGTCGTGGCGAGGAGTTCGTCGCGGCGGCCTGGCGGCGGGGCTGGCAGCCCGCGGACGTCGTACGGATCGTGCGGCGCGAGCTGGACGACGTGCACGAACGCCTCGCGGCGGAGCTGGTGCGCGCCGAGGCCGCCCGGGACCGTACGCCCCGGGCTCCGCGCTGGACGGCACAGCTGGACGAGCTGGACCGCATCGACCGCCCGGACCGCCTGGTCCGCCCCGACCGTTTCCAGTACGCGACCGCCGCCCTGGAGCTGTACCGGCTGCTGCTGCGGCTGCCCGCCCTGGAGCCGCTGGAGTCGCTGGACGCCCACGTGGCCCGCGCGCCCGGGGGCGGCTCGGTCCCGCGGGACACCCGCATGCTCACCCGTATCCGCGCGCTCCTCGCCAAGGCGGAGGCGACCGGGTTCCCGGAGGAGGCGGAGGCGCTGAGCGCCAAGGCGCAGGAGCTGATGGCGCGGCACAGCATCGACGAGGCGCTGCTCGCGGCGCGTACGCACGCCAAGGACGCGCCCGGCGCCTGCCGGATCGGCGTCGACCCGCCGTACGAGACCGCCAAGGCGGTCCTCCTCGACGCGGTGGCGGGCGCGAACCGCTGCCGCGCGGTGTGGAACGAGGCCCTCGGGTTCTCCACCGTCGTCGGCTTCGAAGCCGACCTGGAGGCGGTCGAACTCCTCTACACCTCGCTCCTCGTGCAGGCCACGGCCGCGATGACCAAGGCGGAGGCGGCCCAGCGGGCGGGCGGCAGGAAGCGTACGAAGTCCTTCCGGCAGTCGTTCCTCGCGGCGTACGCGCACCGCATCGGCGACCGGCTGGCCGACGCGGCCGAGGGGCAGGTGAGCGCCACGGCGGGGGAGTTGCTGCCGGTCCTCGCGGCGCGGGACGTCGCGGTCACGGACGAGACGGAACGCATGTTCCCGGACACCGTCACGACCCGGATGCGCGGGATCAACGACGCGGCCGGCTGGCAAGAGGGAGCCGCAGCAGCGGACCAGGCCCAGGTCAACCCCCACCCACGCCTCCCCACCTCCTGACCCCCAGCCGCCCGGTCGCGCCCCGTGAGGGGGGCGCGGGCAACGGCGCGCCCAGCCCCGGCCCCGTCAGGGGCGCGGGGAACGGCGCGCTCAACCCCCACCGTCCGCCGGACGGCCTACAACGCTCAGCCCCGACCCCGATCCCGTCAGGGGCGCGGGCAACGGCGCGCCCAGCCCCCACCGTCCGCCGGACGCATCACAACGCTCAGCCCCGGCCCCGGCCCCGTCAGGGGTGCGGGGAACGGCGCGGCCAGCCCCCACCGTCCCGCGGGCGCACCGCGACGCGCAGGCCCCCGTCCCGCGGCAGCGCAGGGCCCGGCCCCGGCCGGGAGGGGGCGCGGGGAACGGCGCGCCCAGCCCCCACCGGCCGGTGGACGCGCCGCAGCGCTCAGTCCCCCGTGCGCTGCAGCGGGGTGACGGACGCGTCCGGTTCGCCGCCGGTGCCCCGCAGCGCCACCTCGCCGTACTTCCACGCGAAGGACAGCTCGCCGTCGGCCCCCGGCAGAGTGAACTTCGCGGTCGTCACCGCGGCGGCCTTCTCGGCGTCACCGGCGGGCCCCCGTACGTACGTGATCGTGAAGCCGACCGTCTCGTCCTTCTTCACCGTCAGCTTCTCCGGCTCCGCGGCCTTCTCCGCAGCGACGGACAGCGCGGTGCCGCCGGCGACCAGACCGACGGTCGGGAAGCCCTTCAGCGTGCAGTCGGCTCCGGAGCCGTTCGTGAGGCTGACGGACACGGTCCCGGTGTCACCCGCGGCCGGCGCCTCGCTGGCGACGACCTCCTGGCCGAGCTTGTCGGCCGCGCAGGCGGACGAGGAGGCGTCCTTGGGCCCGCCGCTCTTGTTGTCACCGCCGCCACCGTCGTCGCCGCCGCAGGCGGTCAGGGTCAGGGCGAGCGTCGCCGCGAGGGCGGTGACGGCGATCGGCAGAGTGCGCATGGATTTCCTCAAGCCTCAGGGTCGTTCTGCTGCAAGGTCGTACAGCTGCTGATGGTGACGCAGGTGGTGACGAATGTGGTGGCGAATGTGGTGGCGCAGATGGTGATGCGGATGATGACGGTATCCGTAGATCATCATGGATCCTCCGCCCCTCCGGCCCCTCCCGTACGCTGGCGCAGTGAGCTGGCGACGAGCGCTTAAGGACACCGCGCGCTCGGGGCTCGCCGTGGAGAAGACACGGCTCGAACCTCTCGTCGCGGTGCGCGGAGCGGTGGGCCTCGCGATCGTGATCGCGGCGAGCCTGTGGGCCTTCGGCCCGGCCGTCGCCGCGAGTTCGGCGTTCGGCGCGTTCCAGGCGGCGATCGCCACGTTCCAGCGCAGCTGGCGCCCCCGCCCCGAACTGGCCCTCGCCTCCGGTACGAGCCTCGCCGTCTCCACCTTCCTCGGCTACCTGACGATCTCCCGGGAACCGCTCTTCCTCGCCCTGCTGGTGGTGTGGACGTTCGCCGCGGGGATGAGCTGGGCCGCGGGCCCGACCATCGGCCTGATCGCGTCCTCGAACGTGGCGATCATGCTCGTGACGGTCACCCTGCCGACCTCCGTCGCCCAGGCCGCGGGCCACGCCGCCATGATGATCGTGGGCGGTGTCGTCCAGGCCGCGCTGATCGTGCTGTTCCCCGTACGCCGCTGGGGCGCCCACCGTGACGCGCTCGCCGACGCCCTGGCCGCCGAGGCGGACTACGCGCGGCGGCTGCGCCACGATCCCGTCGCGTCCTTCGACCCGCTGCCCCTGATGGAGGCCCGCAACGCCGCCGCCGTCACACCCCGCCAGGCCCGCCGCCGCCCCGCCGAACTGCACGGTGCCCGTGGCATCGCCGAGCGCATCCGCCCCGTGCTCGCCTCGCTGGCCGATCCGGCGATGGGCGTACCGGCGGAGGGGCACGCCCGCGACCGCGTCCGCGAACTGCTCGCCGCCGCGGGCGCCATCCTCGACGTGGCGGCCCACTCGATCCGCCGGGGCGAGCCCGTGACCGTCCCGGGCGCGGCCCTGGCCACCTTCCGCACCCCGGACACCGGGAGCATCCTCACCGGCCGCCCCTACCGCGCGGCGTCCCGCCTCAACACCCTCCTCCAGGACGTGCTGGAGACGGCGGGCGGCAGCACACCGAAGGGCACCGACCGGACCCCGGTCGTCGGTGTCGCCCCGGCCGCCCCGCCCCACCGCCCCGGCAGCCGCAGCCGCCCCACCCTGCTCGCCCTGATCCCCACCGCGCTCAAGGCCATGCGCAAGGAACTCCGCGGGGGCTCCCCGATCACCCGGCACGCCACGCGGGTGTCGGCGGTCGCCGCCGCCGGATACGTACTCGGCACCGCACTGCCCCTCGGCCACGGTTACTGGGCCCCGCTGACCTCGGTCATGGTCATGCGCCCGGACTTCTCCCAGACGTACAGCCGGGCCGTCGCCCGGCTCGGCGGCACCGTCGTCGGAGTGGCCGTGGCCACGGCGGTGGTGCGGCTGGCCGACCCGGGCACGTACCTCTCCGGCGCCCTCGCCGTGGTGAGCGCCGCGCTCATGTACCTACTGATGCGGACGGGCCAGTTCGCCGCGCAGGGCTGCATCGCCGCGTACGTCGTCTTCCTGCTCGGCATGGGCGGCGAACAGTGGACGCAGACCGTGCCCGAACGCGTCGTGCTCACCCTGCTCGGCGGACTGCTGGCGATGATCGCGTACGCCGTCTACCCGGCGTGGGAGACCCCGCGGCTGCGCACCCGCCTCGCGGACTGGCTGGCGACGCAGGGCCGTTACGCGGCCATGGTCTTCGACGCCTACGCCGATCCGGCCCTCCGCAGCGCCCCGGACGTCCGTGAGGCCCTGCTCACCGCGCGCACCGCCCGGGCGGCCTGGCACACGGCCGTGGCCCGCGCCACCGCCGAACCGGTCCGCCACCGCGGCCTCTCGCGGACCGCCGCCGACGACGCCGAGGACGCGCTCGCCCAGCTGGGCCGCGTCGCCATGCTCCTGGAGGCCCATCTCCCGGAACGCGGCGCGACCCCGGTCCCGGCCGCCGCCGGACTCGCCGAGGCCCTGCGCGAGTCCACCCAGCAGGGGGCGAAGAGCATCCGGGAGCGCCGGGTGCCGGGGTGGGACGCGGTACGGGCCGCCGTGGAGGCCTGGGAGACGGAGCCGACGGGCGGGGAGGAAGCCCTGCTCGTACCGGCGCGGCTCGTCCTCGACGCGCTGACCGAGCTGTCCGAGGCGCTCGACACCGCGGTACCGCCCATGACGCTCGACGGGACGTCGGCGGTCGCTGAGCCGGACACCGAGCCGGGCGCGAAGTCGGGCGGTGTCAGGAGCCCAGGCTCGCCGTAGGCAGGCCGGGCGGCAGGCCCTCGCCCTCGGACCTGGTGTACGTCTCCGCGCCGAAGCCGTCCCAGGTGACCTTCAGGGTGGTGGAGTCGACGGAGTCCACCATGCCCTCGGAACGGTCCTTGTTCCCGTCGGTGCACTTCAGTGTGATCATGCGCATGTCGGAGGTCTTGCCCGCTGTGCCGCTGCAGATGGATCCGCTCGTCGAGAACAGGCCCGCCTGCTTGCCGGTGATCACCAGGGCGACGGCCTTGCCGCCCTTGGTGGTGAGCCAGTTGCCGTCGAGCTCGTCGGCCTCGGCGGACTGGGTGGGCTCGGCGCTCGTGGTGGACGAGGGGTCCTTGCCGCCGCCGTTGTCGTTGCCGTCACTGTCGCCGTCGCTGGTGCAGCCCGTCGTCAGGGCGAGCACGACCGCCAGCCCCGCGGCTGCGGCTGCGGTGCGCGCGTGCTTGCGCGGGAAGGTCGCCGAAGTCACTGAAGCCTCCAGGGGTCTGGCCGTCCGGGTCCAACCGCTGCAAGTTACCAGCAGTAGGCGTGGGCGTCCGTCGGGTTCACTTCGGCTGCGGGCCGGTGGGGGTCGCCCGCGCAGTTCCCCGCGCCCCTGAGGGGGTGGGGCCGTGCGGGGTTCGCTTCGAGTGCGGGCCGGTGGGGGCTGATCGCGCAGTTCCCCGCGCCCCTGAGGGGTGGGGCCATCCGGAGGCCGCTTCGGCTGCGGGCCGGTGGGGGCGGGCCGCGCAGTTCCCCGCGCCCCTGGTGGGCCCGCAGGGGCGGGCCCACCCTCACCCCCACCGGCCCCGCTTTTCAGGGGCGCGGGGAACTGCGCGAACGGCCCCCACCGGGCCGCAGTCCGTAGGGGGGCTGCGTCTCGGCCTCCGCCCGGGGGGGGGGGCC
>NZ_JBHXTO010000096.1:0-36979 GCF_042677425.1 Streptomyces sp. NPDC127119
GTCCCCGCGCGGACGCCCCCGACCCCCCCGCGGGGCCCCGGGCCGACAGGCCGGACGCCGGACGCCGAGCGTTGGACGTCTGGCGTTGGACGCCCGGCCATGTCCGGCCGTGTCCGTGGGCTACAGGGCGTGGGTCAGTCGGTCGTTCAGCAGGCGGGTGAAGCGGGCCGGGTCAGGCAGGTCGCCGCCTTCGGCGAGCAGTGCGCTGCCGTAGATGACCTCGGCGATCTCCGCCAGCGCGGGGTCGTCGGCGTTGGCCTCGTGTGCTGTGCGCAGGGCGACGATCAGCGGGTGTGCGGGGTTGAGTTCCAGGCTCCGCTTGACGGGCGGCAACTGCTGTCCCATCGCGCGGTACATCTTCTCCAGCGTCGGCGTCATGTCGTGGGCGTCCCCGACGATGCAGGCCGCCGAGGTGGTCAGGCGCGACGACAGGCGCACGTCCTTGACGTGCTCGGACAACGTGGTGCTCAGCCATGGCAGCAGGGCGGCGTAGTCCTGCTCGCGCTGGGCCTGTTCGGCGGACCGGTCCCCTTCGGCCGGCTCGTTGAGGTCGACCTGGCCCTTGGCGATGGACTGGAGAGGGTGCCCGTCGAAGGCCGGAACCTGGTCGGCCCAGACCTCGTCGACGGGGTCGGTGAGGATCAGGACCTCGTAACCCTTGGCCGCGAGAGCCTCCATGTGAGGGGAGTTCTCCACCGTCGCACGGGTCTCGCCCGTCAGGTAGTAGATCGCCTCCTGGCCGTCCTTCATACGCTCGACGTACTCGCGCAAGGTGGTGGTCTTCTGCGGATCGTTGGTGGAGGCGGCCGACACGAGTTCCAGCAGCGCCTCGGTGTTGTCCGTGTCCTCGATCAGCCCTTCCTTCAGCACCCGTCCGAACTGCGCCCAGAGTTTCGTGTAGCGCTCGCCGTCGTTCGCCTGCATGGTCTTGATCGCGCCGAGGACCTTCTTGACCAGGCGTCGGCGTACGCCGCGGATCTGGCGGTCCTGCTGCAGGATCTCGCGGGAGATGTTCAACGACAGGTCGTGGGCGTCGACGACGCCCTTGACGAAGCGCAGGTAGTTCGGCATCAGCGCTTCGCAGTCGTCCATGATGAACACGCGCTTGACGTACAGCTGCACCCCGCGCTTGGTCTCCTGGGAGAACAGGTCGAACGGCGCCTGGGAGGGGAGGAACAGGAGCGCCTCGTACTCGAAGGTTCCTTCGGCGCGCATGTGGATGGTCTCGGCAGGGTCGAGCCAGTCCTGGCTGACCTGCTTGTAGAACTCGTTGTACTCCTCCTGGGTGACCTCGGCGCGCGGCCGGGCCCACAGGGCCTTCATCGAGTTGAGGGTGTCGACACCGGGGGCGGCGGATCCGTCGGCGTCGGTGCGCTCGGTGGCCATCCGGATCGGCCAGCGGATGAAGTCCGAGTACCGCTTGACGATCTGGCGGATCTTCGACTCGGACAGGTAGTCGGCCAGGTCGTCCTCGCTGTCGGCGGACTTGAGGTGCACGGTGACGGAGGTGCCCGTGGGAAGGTCGTCGACGCTCTGGATCGTGTAGGCGCCCTCGCCGTCGGACTCCCACCGGGTGCCGTGATCGGCGCCTGCCCGCCGGGTGAGCAGGGTGACCTTGTCGGCGACCATGAAGGCCGAGTAGAAGCCGACACCGAACTGCCCGATCAGGCTCTCGGCGGTGGCCGCGTCCTGGGACTGCTTGATCTTCTCCATCAGGCCGGCGGTACCGGACTTGGCGATGGTGCCGATCAGGTCCACGAGATCGTCCCGGCTCATGCCGATCCCGTTGTCACGGACGGTGAGTGTACGGGCGTCCTTGTCGGCCTCCAGCGAGATGTGCAGGTCGGCGGTGCCGACCTCGGTGAGGCTGGAGTCTGTCAGCGATTCCAGCCGCA
Organism: Streptomyces sp. NPDC127119; assembly: GCF_042677425.1. NCBI lineage: Bacteria > Bacillati > Actinomycetota > Actinomycetes > Kitasatosporales > Streptomycetaceae > Streptomyces > Streptomyces sp. NPDC127119. The sequence continues at coordinate 1,896 of NZ_JBHXTO010000096.1, forward strand.
GCTTGTCCAGTGCGTCCGAGGCGTTCGAGATCAGCTCGCGCAGGAAGATGTCCTTGTTCGAGTAGATCGAATGAATGACCAGTCGGAGCAACTGGCGTGTCTCGGCCTGGAATTCCAGCGTCTCGACACTGCTGTCCATGCGGGGACCTCTCCATGGGAATCAACGGGAACGTCATGAAGGTACGGGACTGCGACGGGGCGGATGGCAGCGCGTCGGCGACGTGGTTCGCGGCCGGCCCTGCTGCATCAGCTTCCGTGCCCGTGCCGGTGGCTCTCGGTGACGGGTGTCAGCGTCGTGTGCCACTGGCGTCGTGAGCAGGTTGTCGAGGATGTCCGGGACGTGACCGGGTCGGTGTGGCGGTCATCGAGGTAGGGGCGGATGCCCGCGAGGGGCCGATGAGCTCGGCAGCGTCGGTGGCGTACGGAGCGCCGTACAGGGCCGTCCGGGCCTGACATGTCGCCGGGCGCGAGTCGGGGGCCCGGCGACATGTCCGGCGAGGCGGCCCAGGCCGGCGGCGTTGGAGCGGGCCCGGGTGGTGGAGCGTTCGGCGGCTCGGGGCCGGCGGGTGACCACCACGGGCTGTTCGGGGGTAGTGCCCGGGGGTGTCGGGCGCGAGGGCGCAGCAGCCAGCGTGGTTGACCAGTACGTCGATCCGGTCATGCGCCCCGTGGGCGCCGCGACAGGCCGGGCACCCACGCATGCGGGCACCCGGGCTGTCGCGGCGCCGACGCCGGCTGAGGCCCCAGCTTCGCCGAGGGCTGCTCAGGCGGGCTCTTCGACGGAGTGCGAGTCGCTGAGGGTGGCGGCGCCTCCCGCCGCGACCAGGCCGACGATCACCGCCAGCACGGCGTAGGTGATCCGCTCGCCGTGGAAGAACGAGTGCACGAGGCCGCTGCTCCACGCGCCTGCGGGCAGCCGGGTGGTGACCAGGGCGGCGATCAGGGTGCCGACCATGGCCGTGCCGACGCTGGTTCCGACCTCCTGGGCGGTGTCGTTGAGCGCCGTGCCGATCGAGGTGCGGTTCTCCGGCATCGCCTCGACCAGGGCGATGGCGCAGATCGTCATGACGGTGCGCAGCCCGATGGTCATCACGACCATGCACACGGCGATGGCCGCGTACCCGTGGTCGACGCCCCAGGCGAGGCCGGCCAGCGCCCCGGCAAGGCAGGCCGCGCCGACCAGGCAGGCGATGCGGTGTCCGAACCTCTTCGCGAGCCATTCCGACAGAGGTGTCGCGGCGATCATGGTCACGATGATCGGCAGGTTCGCCAGCCCTGCCCGCACGGGGCTCCACCCGTAGGCGTACTGGAAGTGGAGGATGAGCCCGAACATCACGCCGGCCATCGCGATGGACGTACCGATCTGCGCGATGGCCGCGCCGCGGACAGTCCCACTGGAGAAGATCTTGAGGTCCAGCATGGGTGCTTCGCTGCGGCGCTCGTGGCGGACGAAGGCGATGCCCGCGGCCACGGCGCCGAGGATCGAGACGATCGTGGTGGTGGAGAGCCATCCGTGCTCGACGCCGCTGGTCAGCGTGTAACAGGCCAGACCGATGGTGAGCACGCTCAGGGCGGCGGCCGGCAGGTCGAGCCGGTCCTTGGTCAGGTCGTCGGGCCGGTCGGCCGCGACGCCGAGTCGCACGCCGATGGCCGCGATGAGGGCGATCGGCGCGTTGACGAGCAGGAGCCACTGCCAACTGGCGTGCGCGAGCGCGGTACCACCCAGCAGAGGGCCGAGGACGAATCCCGACATGCCGACGATGATCATCAAGGTCATGGCGCGCATGCGCAGCGCCTGGTCGTCGAAGAGCCTGAAGACGAGCGAGTTGGTGATGGGCGCCATGGCCGCGGCGGCGATGCCGAGTCCGGCCCTCAGGGCGATGAGCTGCCCGGCGGAGTCGACGGCGACGACGCACAGGCTCAGCAGGCCGAACACGGCGAGGCCGATCAGCAGCACGCGTCGGCGTCCGAAGCGATCGGCTATGGATCCCGCCGTCAGCAGGAGGCCGCCGAACGTCAGCGAATAGGCGCCGGTGACCCATTGCAGGGCGGTGGTGCCGCTCCCCAGATCACGGCCGATGGTGGGCAACGCGATCGACAGCAGCGTGTTGTCGACCATTTCGACGAAGAAGGCCAGGCAGAGTGCGGCCAGCGGGATCCATGCCGCGCGGAGCGACGGATAGGTACGGGAGATAGCGGGCTCGGTGGTCGCAGTCATGGCCGGCCTCCTTTCAGAGCGTCGCCGCACGTCGGACGACGCCCGACGTGGAACGCGATTCGATGAACGAACGTTGTTCGATGATGGAACGTGGTTCCACCGTAGAACGCCGTTCGATGTCGCGCAAGCTGTGATTGGATGAGAGCTATGACACCCCCGCGAACACGCTCCGCCGAAGGACCTCCCCGAGGACGCAGGCGCGCTTCGCACTCGATGGAGGCCGTCCTCGCCGCGGCCGTGGCCCTGCTCGACGAGGCAGGCGGATCGGCGCTGACGTTCCGTGCCCTCGCGGCCCGGCTCGGCACGGGCGTCGGCACCATCTACTGGTACGTCTCGAACAAGGACGAACTCCTCGACCGCGCCACCGACCACGCGATCGGCGGGGTCCTGACCGCCGTCGAGGAGCAGCCCGACAGCGACGACCCGATCGCCGACCTGCGCACGATGGCCATCACCCTGTTCGACGCGATCGTGGACCGGCCGTGGCTGTCGGCCTACTTCATGCGTAACACCGACATCCAGGGCAACTCGTTGCGGCTGTACGAGAGGCTCGGTGAGCAGACCCTCCGTCTGGACCTCACACCCCGGCAGCGGTTCCACGCCGTCTCGGCCATCACGGGCGTCGTGGTCGGCACGGCCGCGGACCTGGGCATGGAAGTGCCGCAGGAGCTGCTCGACGGCGACGTGGACCGCGACGCGTTCCTCGGCCGCTTCGCCGAGAGATGGCGCTCACTCGACGCCACGGACTTCCCGTTCGTGCACCAGATCGTCGACGAGTTCGCGGAGCACGACGACCGGGACCAGTTCATCGCCGCTCTGGACCTGACCCTCGACGGCCTCCGCCTTCAAGCCGGAAGCCCGCCTCGAAACCGCTGACGCCAGCCGCTCTGGTCATCCGCCGCAGTAGCGCCGCCGCGGCTGAGCGGCGGCGGCGCCCATGCGGTCAGCGCAGCTTGTACGCCGTGGGGAGGGTCTGTTCGACCGTGTCGCCCTTGTTGTCGGCCGCGGTGATCCGCAGTCCGACCTCCTGGGCGGCCTGCTTGCGCCCGGGGTGGTGGATGGTCGCCGTGAACGTGTTCGTCCCGGCGCCCTTGGAGGCCGCCCGGTGCCAGCTCTTACCGCCGTCGTAGCTGGTCTCGACCTTCAGGAACGTCACCCTGGGCGGCGCGGTCAGCCGGTCCCGCAGCGCGCCGCTCAGGTCGCTGAGCCCCAGTTCCGCCACATCGTGACCCCGTCGCGGACGGCGTCCACGACAGCGCCGCGGGTGTACGGCACACGCAGCTCGGGGCAGGTCCCGATCAGGGTGCGGAGTCCGCGCCCTTTACGGGAGGCGAGGACTTCACGCAGCAGCCGGCTCTTGCCGATCCCCGTCCAGTTCAGGCAACGCCGTCCTCCCCCGCCGATCACCGCTGTGCCGGTGCTGACCTAGCCGTGGGTGAACTCAGGACGCGGGCCGACAGGCTCTCCGAACCCACCTCGTAGCGATCCGCGGCGCCGAGGTGCCCATGCCGAACGCCGCCTGCACGCAACCGTGTTGGTCCCAAGGAGTGACGACTGGCCGGGCGAAGGTCATTAGGGTCGCCTCCATGACGGACGTACCGATGACGGACACGCCCACGCCGAGGCGGATCGGCCGGCCGGCGTGCGCAGTCGACGGCGGACTCGTGCTGCTGGCGCTGTGTCCCGCGGTGCTGATGCAGGCGAGCACCGACGGAACCGTGCTCGGCTGGGGGCTGTTGGCAGCGCTGGACATCGTGACCGCGGCGGCCTTGCTGCTGCGCCGCCGAGCCCCGGCGGCCGTCTTCCTGGTCGCCATCTGCGCGCTGGTGACGACCATCGTCATAGGCGCGGCCCACGAGACACGTCTGTCCTCGCTCGCCGCGCTCCCTCTCGGGGTCTGCCTCTACAACATCGGCAGCCGCTCCCTCGACGGCCGCCGCACCGTTCTGGCACTGCTGGGCGGCGCCGTCGTCGTCGCGGCCGGCACCTGGGCCAACCTCCTGACCGCGCCGCCCGACCACCAGGCCGGCCCGGACGTGCTGGCCGTGCTCGCACCTCTGCCTCTGGCCTGGGCACTGGGCAACGCGGCCCGCACCCACCGGGCCCAGCACTCCGCGGTCGTACGGAGGGTGGACGCCATGGCCCGTGAACAGGAACTGCGCGAACAGCAGGCCGCCCAGCAGGAGCGGGTCCGGATAGCGGGTGAGATGCACGACGTGGTCGCGCACTCCCTCACCCTGCTCGTCGTACGCGCCGAGGCCCTGCGCGCCCGCGGCGCCGAACTGCCCGACTGGGCCCGCCCGCAGATCGACGGACTCGCCGTCGCGGGCCGCCAGGCGGGCAGTGAACTGCGTGACCTGCTGCGGGTGTTGCGCGTCCACGACGACGACGCACCCCTGCAGCCCTTGCCGGGCATGGCCGACCTGCCCGAACTCCTCGACCGGGGCCGAGCCGCGGGCACCCGGATCGACGCCGACGTGGACGCACGCCTCACCGCGTCGCAAGACCTGCCGAGGCCGGTACAGCTCACCCTCTACCGCATCGTGCAGGAATCCCTCACCAACGCCCGCCGTCACGCTCCGGGATCGGCCGTACGAGTCACCGTCCACGCCGGAACCGGCACCGTACACTGCGAGGTGGAGAACACCCCGCCGACCCCAACAAACCCTGCGAGGAGGCAAGTTGAGGACGGTTGGGGCGCGGGCCTGGGCCTGATCAGCATGAGGGAACGCGTCGAGGCACTGGGCGGGCGACTGGACACCGGCCCCACCCCACAGGGCGGCTTCAAGGTGTCGGCCACCCTGACCGTGAACACTCCGACGAACACCGGCACAACCACTGCCATGAGCAATGGCGCGAGCACTGACCCGGACAGCGGGACGACCACCCGACCGACCACACCGACGCATGAGAGACCCCAGGACATCGCCCGTGCCTGACGAAGCCATCACCGTCCTCGTCGTCGACGACGAACGGATCATCCGAGAGGGCCTGGCGGCCATCCTCGGTGTCCAGAGCGGCGTGAGCGTCGCCGGTACCGCCGGAGACGGCGAGGAGGCCGTCGACCTGTGTCTGCGGCTGCGCCCCGACGTGGTGATGCTCGACATCCGCATGCCGCGCCGTGACGGTCTGTGGACCCTGCGCGAACTCGACCGCCGAGGCCTGCTGGGCCCGGGCCGCGCCCAGGTCCTCGTACTGACGACCTTCGGCCTGGACGAATACGTCGACCGGGCGCTCGCGGCCGGCGCCGCCGGATTCCTGCTGAAGAGCAGCTCCTACGAGGAGTTGACGGCCGCCGTGCGCGCCGCCGCCGCCGGACAGCGCACCCTGAGCCCCGCCGTCACCGACCGCATCATCGAAAGTCACCTCGCGGCCCGGCGCCGCCCGGACTCCGGCGACCTCGCCCGGCTCACCGGCCTGACCGCACGGGAACGGGACGTCCTGCGGCTCGTCGGCGACGGTCTGAGCAACGCCGACATCGCAGACCGGCTCGTCGTCAGCCTCAACACGGTGAAGACACATGTGAGCCGGATGCTCGCCAAGACCGGCTGCCAGAGTCGCGCCCAGGCCGCCGTACTGGCTCGCCGCGCGCTCCGCTGACACGCCGGACACACCCTCACGCACGCATGGGTTCACGCCTTCCCGAACACCTCATTCTTCGGAGTGACCGGGCCCCGCGCCGGGTCCCTCACAAGGACCATCACCGGCGCCAAAAGCAGGAGGCGACGAGTGACGATCAACGGCGCGATTCCCGGCTGAATGGGTGCTGCGCGGCAGCGGGCCGCGCGGCACCACGCTCAGCGCAGGAGATCACGATGGACCAACCGGCAGGCCGCCCGGACGCTTCGGCCCCGACGGGAAAGCACACCGGGGCGACGGTACGCATAGCCCGTCTGAGCGCGACACATCCCTGGTGGGCGGTGGGCGCCTGGGTGCTGTTCGTCGTGCTCTGCGTCGGTGCGGGCGCGGCCGTGGGCACCCGGGTGAACGACATGGGCCTGGCCACCGGCGAGGCACTGCGGGCCGCCGAGATGGAGGACACGGCCGAGCTCACGGATCCCGCCCGGGAGAACGTGCTCGTCACCGCCCGCAAAGGCCCCTTGGACGAGGCGGACGCCCGGAAGGCCGCGGCCGACGTGACGGCCCGTCTTGAGAAGCTGCCCCAGGTCGCGGATGTCTCCGAGGCCGTCGGCGCCCAGGACGGCTCGGCGCTGGTGGTCCGGGTGACGATGGCCGGCTCCGCAGACGACGCCGGCGCCGCCGTCCAGCCCCTGCTCGACGCGACCGACGCCACCGCTGCCGCGCACCCCGCGCTGCGCGTGGAACAGGTGGGCGACGCCTCCCTGAGTGCCGCCCTCGACAGCCGCCTCACCGGCGACTTCCGCAAGGCGGAACTGGTCAGCATCCCCGTCACGCTCGGCATCCTCCTGGTGGCGTTCGGCGCGCTGCTCGCGGCCGGCGTCCCCGTCCTGCTGGCGCTGTCCTCCGTCGGCGCGGCCATCGGCCTGTCCGCCCTGGCGTCCCAACTCGTACCGGCCACCGATGTGCTGGACAGCGTGATCCTGCTGATCGGCATGGCCGTGGGAGTGGACTACTCGCTGTTCTACCTCCGGCGGGACCGTGAGGAACGCGCGCTCGGCCGGAACAGGGCCGACGCCGTCGAGATCGCGGCGGCCACCTCGGGGCACGCGGTCGTCGTCTCCGGCCTCGCGGTGTCGGTCGCCATGTGCGGCATGTTCGTCTCCGACAGCTCGACCTTCCACTCGCTGGCCATCGGCGCGATCCTGGTCGTCGCCGTGGCGGTCCTCGGCTCGGTGACCGTACTTCCCGCCCTGCTGGCCGGACTCGGCTCCCGGCTGGAGCGCCCGAGGGTCCCGCTGATCTGGCGCCTGACCGCCGACCGCCGGGGCGGCGAGGGCCGCTTCTGGCCGGTGGTACTGCGCCCCGCGCTGCGCCGGCCCGCCGCGACGCTCACCCTCTCCGTGGTCGCCCTGCTGGCCCTGGCCGCCCCTGCCACCGGCATGAAGCTGAAGCTCCTCGACGATTCCGACCTGCCCCGCTCGCTGCCCGTCATGCAGAGTTACGACCGCCTCACGGCCGCCTACCCCGGTACCGGCTCCTCGCTCCGGGTCGTCCTGCTGACCCCGCCCGCCGAGGCCGGCCAGGCCGCCGACGCCCTCACCGAACTCGCCCGACAGGTCTCCGGCGAAACGGAGTTCACCAAGGAACAGGCGGCCGAGGTCAGGACCTCGGCCGACCGTACGGTGACGGCCGTCGACCTGGGCGTCGCCCACCGCGCGGGCACCCCCGACGCCGAGCACGCCCTGCGCCTGCTGCGCGAACGACTGCTGCCGCAGGCCCTGGCGAAGATCACGGTCACAGAACACGCGGTGGGCGGACCGGTCGCGCTGACCGCGGACTTCACCGAGGACGCCACGGACGCGATGCCCTGGGCGATCGGCTTCGTCCTGCTGCTCACCTTCCTCATGCTGATGGCGATCTTCCATTCCCCGGTCGTCGCCCTCACCGCGATCCTCCTCAACACCCTCTCGGCAGGCGCCTCGTACGGCCTGCTCACCCTGGTCTTCCAGCACCACTGGGCGGAGAGCCTGCTCGGCTTCGAGTCCAACGGGGCGATCGTGACCTGGCTCCCGCTGTTCCTGTTCGTCGTCCTGTTCGGCCTGTCGATGGACTACCACATCTTCGTGGTCAGCCGGATCCGGGAACTGGTCCAGCAGGGTGTGCCCACCCGGGAGGCGGTGGCCCGGGGCATCACCGGCTCCGCCGGCACGGTCACCGGCGCGGCCGTGGTCATGGTCGCCGTGTTCGCCATCTTCGCGACCTTGTCCACCCTCGACATGAAGCAGCTCGGCGTCGGCCTCGCTGCGGCGATCCTGCTGGACGCGACCCTCATCCGCGCGGTGGTCCTGCCCGCCGCGATGATCCTCCTGGGCCGCGCCAACTGGTGGACCCCGGCCCTGTTCCGCCGCGCCGCCACCACTCCTCCCCCAACACCCGAACCCGAGTCCGAACCCGAGCCCGCCCCTCAGCCTCAGCCTCGGAGCCGGCACCAGCACCAGCACTGACGGCAGGTCACCGCGCCCGGGGGTGTCCTACCCGGACAGGGCGCCGGTGTCGTGGACCACGGTTCCGCCGATCACCGTGGCACCGACGGACAGGGTGTCGATCCGCCGCGGGTCGACGGTCAGCAGGTCGTCCGAGAGGACCGCGAAATCCGCCAGCATGCCACGGGAGAGGCGGCCCTTGCGGTCGTCGGCGTGTTCGGCGTAGGCGGAGCCCACGGTGTAGGCGTACAGGGCCTGTTCGGGGGTGAGCGCCTCGGCGGGGGCCAGCGGGGCGCCGCCCGCGGTACGGCGGTTGACCATGTCGTGGATGCCGAGCAGCGGACTGCCGTGCGCGACCGGGGCGTCACTGCTGCCGGGCAGGACGGCCCCGGCGTCCAGGAGACTGCGCATGCGGTAGCAGAGTTCGGCGCGTTCGGGACCCAGCGCGGTGATCATTCCGTCGCCGATCTCGGAGACGAAGCGCCCCTGCGGCACGGGGACGACGCCGTTCTCCACCAGGCGGCGGACCTGTTTGTCGGAGGCGACGGCGAAGTGCTCGATGCGGTGGCGCGCGTCCCGGCGCGGGTGGGCGGCCTGCGCGGCCTCGAAGGCGTCCAGGACGACGTCGATGGCGGCGTCCCCGATGGCGTGGGCGGCGATCTGCCAGCCGCACCGGTGCGCCTGGGTGATCGTGTGGTGCAGCCACTGCTCGTCGAACTGGAGGAAGCCGACGTTGTCGGGTTCGTCGTGGTAGCCGCAGCACATGTGTGCCGAGCGGCCGATGAGCGAACCGTCCGTGGCGATCTTGGTGGCGCCGATCTTCAGGCGGTCGTCGCCGAATCCGCTGCGCAGGCCCAGGTCGAGCCCGAACCAGGTGTCACCGTCCCCGACGGCCCCCATGTCGTGCAGGACGGTCATGTAGGGCATGACCGTGGTGCGGATGCTCAGTGCACCTTCCTGGACGGCCCGGTGGAAGGCGTGCAGGTCGGCCGGGCCGTGCCCGACGTGTTCGGCGGCGGCGATGCCCGGCTCGGTGAGGCTGGTGATGCCCTCGGTCACGCCCTGGTCGTTGCCGGCCTTGATGGCGGCGACGACCGAGTCGAGGGGCGAGGGGCGGAACGCCCGGGTCACCAGGTGCTGGGCGGTTTCCTGGAGCAGGCCGACCGCCCTGCCGTCCGGGTCGCGTTCGACATGGCCGCCGTCGAGGTCGGGGACACCCAGCCGGTCGGTGAAGCCGGCGCGGGTGAAGGCCGCGGTGTTGCCCACGCCCATGTGGCAGGAGACGTGCTCCAGCCACACGGGGCGCCCCTGGGCCGCTTCGTCCAGGGCTTCGGCCGTGGGGTGGGCGCCGATCTTGTTCTGGTCGTAGCCCGCGCCGAAGAGCCACTCGTCGGGGCCCAGCCGCGCCGCCCGTTCGCGTACCGCGGCGTAGAGGGCGTCGAGGGTGGGGACGGTCCGCGCGTGCAGGTCGAGTTCGAGGAGACGGCGGCCTCGCATGCTCAGGTGCTGGTGGGCGTCGTTGAAGCCGGGCACCACCGGGGCTCCCCCCAGGTCGTGGACCCGGTCGGCGGTGCATCCGGCGACCTCTTCGTCGAGGCCGACGACGCGGCCCCCGAAGACCCCGAGGGTGTGTGCGGTGGGCCGGTCCGCGTCGAGCGTGGTGAAGCGGCCGTTGGTGAACAGTGCGTCCAGGTGCATGACTTGGGTCCTAGGAATGGGGTTCGGGCGTGTGGCCGGTTCAGGCGACGGTGGGGAGGCTCTCCCGCTGCTCCCGGGCGTCGGTCCCCGGGGCGTCGTCGCGGTGACCCGAGCGGTACCGGGCCAGGGCCAGCACGCTGACCGTGGTCAGCAGCAGGAGCGTGATGTAGTAGCCGACCACCGGCCAGTGGCCGGCGCCCCGGGTGAGCAGCCACTGGGCGACGAAGGGGGTCGAGCCGCCGATGATGGTGCTGCACAGCTGGTAGGCCAGGGAGACGCCGGTGTAGCGGACCTTGACCGGGAACGCCTGGGACAGGAAGCCGGCCAGCAGCGCGTAGTAGCTGCATCCGGTGAGGACGCCCAGGGCCAGTCCCACCCCGATCAGTGTGCTGTTGCGGGTGGCGATCAGGAGGAACATCGGCACCGCGACCACGATGTTGGCGATCAGGGCGCCCGCCATCACCCGCACCGTTCCCACGCGCTGGGCGAGCAGGGCCGCCAGGGGCTGCCACAGGAACTGCAGGACGGCGAGGATCAGGAGGATGTCGAGCATGGTCTGCCGGTGCACGCCCAGGTCGCTGGTGGCCCAGGACAGCACGAAGGTGTTGGTGAAGTACGCGGACGAGATGCCCATGGCGCTGGCACCCACACCGAGCAGGACCAGCACGCGGGAGGTGCGGAACAGCTCGACCACGGGGATCTTCGGGGCGGCGTCCTCCTGCTGCCTGGCCTTCTCGAAGTCGGTGGACTCGGTGACCTTCAGCCGGATCACCAGACCGATGATCACCAGCAGGGCGGAGAGCAGGAACGGGACGCGCCAGCCCCACGTCATGAACGCGTCGTCGGGCAGGTTTCCGACGGCGATGAAGACGAGGGTCGCCAGGATGGACCCGGCCGGCGAGCCCTGCTGGACCCACATGCCCGCGAGGCCTCGGCGCTTGTGCTCGGCGTTCTCGGTGGCCATGAGCACCGCGCCGCCCCATTCGCCGCCGACCGCGATGCCCTGTACGGCGCGGAGCAGGACGAGCAGGACCGGCGCGGCGGCGCCGATGGTGGCGTAGGTGGGCAGCAGGCCGATGAGGGTGGTGGCGGTCCCCATCAGGACGAGGGTGGTGACGAGGACGTTCTTGCGTCCCACGCGGTCACCGATGTGGCCGAAGATCAGTCCGCCCAGCGGGCGGGCCAGGAAGCCGACCCAGAAGGTGGCGAAGGCCGCGAGGGTGCCGGCGGTGGGACTGGCGGTGGGGAAGAACAGCTTGCCGAACACCAGGGCGGTGGCGGTGCCGTAGATGTAGAAGTCGTACCACTCGACGGCGGTCCCGATGAAGGACGCGGTGGTGGCCTGTCTGGCTTTGCGGCCGGCGGCGGATGCGGTCTGGGACATGGCTGACTCCGGGGATAAGCGGCGGTGCCGGCGGGGGATGTGACCTGTGCGCGGCGCGAGGCGGCACAAGGTCCTGCGTTGACCGCGACGCTGCGGTGCCCGTTCGAACGGTGTTGTCCGGTCGGCCATAGTTTCGTGGCCGATCGGCCATACGGTCCAGTACCTTCTGAGCTGTACGGTCATACCTCGGAGGCATGGCCGGGTCCGGGCGGGGATACGGTGCCGTGGCCGGGCGGTGAAGACACGGCGGCGACGCGGTCGCGGTACGACGGAGGCACGATGGAACTGCGGGTCCTGCGGTATTTCCTGGCGGTGGTGGACACCGGCTCGATGACGGCCGCCGCCGCGCGCGTCCATGTGGCCCAGCCCTCCGTCTCGCGGCAGTTGCGCTCCCTCGAACGGGAACTGGGCGCGGAGCTGCTCCGGCGCACCAGCACGGGGGTCCAGCTCACGGCGGCCGGCCGCCGCTTCGTACCCGTCGCCCGGGATCTCACGCTGCGGGCCGCGCAGGGCACGGAACTGCTGCAGGCCGTGTCCGGGCAGAGCCCGCTCCAGTTCCGCGTGGCCTGCCCCAACTCCACCATCACGCATCTCATCGCCCCGTACGTCGCCGAGCTCGGCGGCCCCTTCACCGACGCCCGGGGCTGTGAGCCGGACCAGGTGTACGAGCGGCTGCTGGCCGGGGACGTCGACATCGGCATCTCCACCGCTCCGCCGCCCGGCGGCATGGCGGCACGGCGGCTGGGCGGCCGTCGGATCAGTGCCCAGATGCCCGCCTCCCACCCCGTCGCCCAGGAGGGAGGCGACCTGGAGCTGGCGGGTCTGCTCGACCACCCGGTCATCGTCAGCAGCCGGGCCAGCGCCGTGCGGCGCGCTCTCGACACCATCCTGTACGAGCAGAGCACGCCGCTCAGGCCCGCCTTCGAGCCGCAGTCCGAGGCCATGGCCCAGGCCCTGGCCGCCGCGGGCCACGGCGTGTGCGTGGTCGTCGACCATCCGCAGTTCGACCTGAGCGTGCGCCCCCTGACCGCCCAGGGCCGTCCGCTGGCCATCTCCCTGTACGCCGGGTGGGACCCCGATCACTACGCGCATGACGAGATCGACGCGGCCGTACGACAGCTGTCGGGCTGGCTCATGGCCAACGACGGCGGCCGAAAGCCTGGCAGCCGCTCCCCTGCTGCTCCCGATGCGCCTCTTCACGGCTGAGCCGGCCAGTGGCCGCGGCCGTCGTGGTGGCCGGCGCGCTGGCGCCGGCCACGGACGTCATGGTCGTGGGCGGGAGGGGAAGTCGGGCTCGCGGCGTTCGGTGAACGCGCTCAGCCCCTCACGGGCGTCCGGTGAGGTGAAGGCCTTCTGTCCGTAGAGGGCCTCGCTGTGGAAGGCCTGGTCCTGCGGGAGGTCGCCGAGGCGGAGTACGGCCTCCTTGATGGTCCGCAGGGCGGTACCGCTGCGCGTGGCGAGCCGGTGGGCGCGGCGCAGCGCGGCGTCGAGGAGGTCGGCGGCGGAGACCACCTCGTTGAGCACCCCGTAGCGCAGCGCCTGCTCGGCCGTGACGCGGTCGCCCTGGAGCATCAGTTCCATCGCCCACGCGTAGGGGATCTGGCGGGTGAGCCTGGTGAGCGTCCCGCCCGCCGGCACGACGCCGACGCCGCTCTCGGGGAGGCCGAACTGCGCCGTGTCGGCCGCGATCCTGATGTCGGTGGACAGCATGATCTCGAACCCGCCGCCGAGGCACAGGCCGTTCACCGCGGCGATGACCGGCTTGAACAGCGAGGTGTGCTTCTGGTGCGCGGCGTCCCACCGCGAGATGTCGAAGCGGCCCTCCGCCAGCGCCGGGATGGACTCGGTGAGGTCGGCGCCCACGCAGAAGGCCCGGTCGCCGCTGCCGGTGAGGACCGCGACGGCGAACGCGTCGTTGTCGCGGACCTCGGCGAAGGCCGCGCCGAGTTCGTCGTACATCGCGAGGGTGAGCGCGTTGAGTTTCTCCGGGCGGTCGAAGCGCACGATCGCGACGTCGCCGTCCCTGTCGAGGGTGATGCCGCCCATCAGATGGCCCCCTCTTCCCGCAGTCGCGTGATCGCGTCCTCGTCGAGGTCGGCGAGTGCCCGCAGGATGGTGTCCGAGTGTTCGCCGACCTTCGGCGCCAGTCCACGCGGCTGGGTGGGCGTGTCTCCGAGCTTGACCGGGGATCCGAACATCCGCAGCTCGCCGAAGTCGGGATACTCGACGTCGACGACCATGTCGCGCGCGGCGATCTGCGGGTCCGCGACGACCTCGGCGATGTCCTTGATCGCGCTCAGCGGTACGGCGTCCCCGACGATCTCCTCGAGCTCGGTCTTCGTCCTGTCCTCGAACCACCGGTGCAGCAGCGGCCGGACCCGGCGTTCGTACACCTCGGGGGTGAACCGCTTGGCCATGGTGTCGATCTCGGGGTCGTCGGCGAGTTCGGGCTGTCCGAACAGCTGACAGGACAGGCGCCAGAACTTGTCGGTGTAGCCGCCGAAGAAGACGAATCCGTCCTTGCAGGGGTACAGCTCGTAGGGCTTGACGAACGGGTGCTCGTTGCCGAGGGGGCCGGGGACCTTGCCGTCGACCGTGTAGGACACGACGGCGTTCTCCGTCAGGCTGAGCACCGAGTCCTGCTGGGAGATGTCGACCAGCTGTCCCTGGCCCGTCTTCTCCGCGTGGCGCAGGGCGGCCAGGGTCCCGATGACGGCGTACAGCGTGGCGGAGAGGTCCCCGATGATGGTGCCGACCCGCGCAGGCGGCCGGTCGGGGAAGCCGTTCATCGACCACAGGCCGCCGGTGGCCTGCGCACTGTTGTCGTAGGCGGGCCGGCGCCGGTACGGGCCGTTCTGCCCGTAGCCGGAGATCGCCGTGTACACCAGGCGCGGGTTCTCCTGACGCAGGACGTCGAAGCCGACGCCGAGCTTGTCCATCGTGCCCGGCCGGAAGTTCTCCACGAGGACGTCGGCGCGCCGCACCAGCTTCTTGAGCAGGTCCTTGCCCCCGTCGGTCGACAGATCGATGGTCAGGCCGAATTTGTTGCGGTTGAACTGCGCGAAGAACCCGCTGAACTCCTCGCCGGAGTCCGCCGTGAGTTTGGGCGGGAAGTCCCGGGCGTAGTCCGGGTCCTTCGGGTTCTCGATCTTGATCACGGTCGCGCCGAGATCCGCCAGCAGCATCGAGCAGAACGGCCCCGCCACCACCCGCGTGATGTCGAGGACGACCACACCGCGCAGCGCGCCCTCGGACAGTCCTCCGGGCAGCATGCCCGCGAGGGGCCCGGCGTCGTTGAAGGTCATGTTGGTTCCTTGCTCCGGTTCTCGGTCAGCTCGCGCCGGTGTCCACCCGGACCCGGGCATCGAGCAGGGTGCCGCACGAGGGACTGTAGAACTCGTCGATGACGATCTTCCAGCCGTCGGTGCGGGGGCGGACGCGCACTCCGTGCTCGGCGAGTCGCTCGGCCGCGACGTGGGTGACCTTGTGTGCGTGGTCGCGCCAGTCGTCGCCCGTGCCCAGGCGGGCGCCGCTGGCCGGCACGTGCCAGCCGTCGGCGTCGCGCTGTGGTGCGGAGGCCCGGGCCGGGGAGTCGGCCGGGACGGGCCGCTCCGGGCTGCGGCCGAGGCGTTCCTCGCGGAGCGCGACGCGCGCCCGCGTGGTGGCCGTCTCGTCGGCGGTCCCGTCGGTGACGACCACGCCGTAGGTGTGCCGCGCGGTCTGCTCGGTCACGTATCCGTCCCGGACGTCGGCGGCGACGAGCCGGGGGTCCCGGAGCAGGGGGTCGCCGTAGCCGCCTCCGCCGGCGATCCACTGCACCAGCACGTCACCGTCGCGGATGGCGACGGACTGCTGGTTGATGGCGAGCAGTTCACGCTCCGCGCTGTCCAGCGTGCCGGGGTCGGGCACCCGGCCCTCGGTGAGGAGGGCGGCGACGTTGCTGCGGCGCCAGACCTCGTGGCCGCTGCCTCCGCCGGGCAGTCCCCCGCCGAAGCCGTCGGCGACCACCTGGGCGTTGGGGGCGAACACGGTCTGGGTGACCTCCTGGGCACCGTGCAGGGTCCACGCGAAGCGCAGACCGAGGCCGCCGCGGTGGGCACCGTGCCCGGCGCTCTCGACGCTGAGCTGCTTCCACAGGTAGAGCACCGGGTAGAGCATCTCGTTCATCTCGACGTCCGGCAGCATGTTGTTGACCTGCGTCATCATGCCCGCGCAGTCGAGCCCGTCGCTCTCCGGCTGGGCTCCGGCGCCCATGCCGCCGCCGTCCATGTTGAACAGCACGAAGTACTCGCCGTCGTCGGTGGTGCCCGCGGAGATGCCGCCCGTCCACGAGTCGCCCCACACACCCTGGGTGCGGTCGCGGATGACGTCGTCAGCGCTGGTGCGGCACGCCTCGTTCATCAGTTTCGTGATGACGCGGCTGACCCGGGCCCCGGTCGTCAGGTGTCCGTTGCTGATCGGCGCCGGAGGGCGCGGATTGACGATCGAACCGGGCTCGGCGACGATGTCGAACGCGGTCATGACCCCCTCGTTGAAGGGGACGTCCCACGCGAGGATCGGCACGATGGCGCTGGCGACGCTGCCGACGAGCGCACCGTAGCTGCAGTTGACGAAGCCGTCGGTCTGCTCGCTGGAGCCGGTGAAGTCGAAGGTCACCTGGTCGTCGTGCTTGGTCATCGTGCACGCGACGCGGTACAGCTCGTCGACGTGTCCGTTGTGCTCCGTCCACTCCTCGGCGGTGTAGGTGCCGTCGGGGATCTCACGGACGCGGTCGCGCACGACCTGCTCGGCCAGTTCGAAGGACAGCTTCGTGTAGTCCCGGAACCGGTCGAGGCCGAACTCCTCCGTCGTGGCCAGCAGCCGCCGGATGCCGGTGTTGTTGCTGGCGACCAGGGAGCGCACGTCGTTCCAGAACAGGGCCGGCACGCGGACGTTGTTGAGGAGGATGCGGCGGACCCACTCGACGGGTTCGCCGCGCTCGAAGATCTTGACGCCCGGCGGGAGCCGCAGCGCCTCGGCGTAGCAGTCGTGGGCGCCGGGCGCGAAGCCGCCGGGGGTCATGCCGCCGACGTCGATGAGGTGCGCCTGCGACTGTGCCCAGCCGATCAGCTCGTCGCCGTGGAAGATCGGCGAGATGACGTTGGTGTCCGGCGGGTGGCTGGCGCCGGCGGTGTGCGGGTCGTTGCTGATGAACGCGTCACCGGGCGACAGCTGCTCCCCCTCGATCGCCTTCACCAGGTTCCGTACGGCGACGCTGCCGGAGCCGATGTGGAACTGGACGTAGTCGGAGTAGGCGTAGATGCGGCCGGTGGGGTCGAACAGCGCGGTGTTGAAGTCGCCGGCCTCGGTGATGACCGGGGAGCCCGAGGAGCGGATCATCGCGATGCCCATCTCCTCCACGATGGAGTCCAGGCGCATGCGGATCACTTCGAGGGTGACCGGGTCGAAGCCGTCGGGCAGGTTGTGCGGGGTGCCACTCATGGTCGTCTCCTTCGACGTGCGGGGCGAAAGTCAGCGGTCGGCGAGGCGCATCAGGAAGTCGCCGCCGTCGGTGAGTGCGACGGTGGCACCGCTCGGCACGTACACCGTGGTGTCCGGCTCCTCCAGCAGGCACGGTCCTTCGGCCCGGCCGAGGGCTCCGAATCCGCGGTGCACGTCGATCTCCAGCCGCTTGCCGGTGAGCGGTTCCAGGACCTTGCGGCGGCTGAGCTCGTGCCGCTCCTCGCCGCCCGCGACCCGTTCGACCTTCTGCACGTCGCTGCGCCCGACGGCCCGTACCCGCGAGTTGACCAGCAGGATGTCCGCCTCGGCCCAGGCGGTTCCGGCGCCGAACTCCTCCTCGTAGTCGGCGATGAACCGGGTCCGCAGCGCGGCCTTGTCCGCTTCGCCGAAGGTGCCCGCGGGCAGCCGGGTGGTGACTTCGAAGATCTGGCCCATGAACTTGACGTCGGCCTCGCGGAAGAGTTCACGCCGGTCCTCGGGGATGCCCTCGGCCTCGAACCAGGCCTGTGCGCGCTCCTCCAGGGCGGTGAACTCCCTGTCCAGGTCGGCGGCGGGCTGATCCATCGTCCAGGGGCTCGTCCGTACGGCGGAGAACACGGAGTCGGCGTGCATGAGGCCGTGCGCGGAGAACACGGCGGCGTTGCGCGGGACGACCACCTCGCGTACGCCCGCCTCGGCGGCGATGGCGGCCGCGAACAGACCGCAGGCGCCGCCGAAGCCGACGAGGGTGAACTCACGCGGATCGTGTCCCCGGTTCACCGTGATCTTGCGCAGCGCGTTGGACATCTGCGACGTCGCCAGCCGGTAGACACCTTCGGCCGCGGCGTCCTCGGTGATGCCCAGCGGTTCGGCCACGTGCTCGCGCAGGGCGGCGCGGGCCTGGTCCTCGTAGAGCGGGACGGTGCCGCCGAGGTAGTAGTGCGGGTTGATGAGCCCGAGCACCAGCGCCGCGTCGGTGACCGCCGGGCGGGTGCCGCCCTTGCCGTAGCAGGCGGGGCCCGGTGTGGAGCCCGCGCTGTGCGGGCCGACGCGCAGCAGGTTGCGGCCGTCGACCCAGGCGAGGCTGCCGCCGCCGGCGCCGATGGTCTCGATGTCCACGGCGGTCAGGCTGGTGGGCAGGCCGCCGATCTCGGCCCGCGGGAGCAGCCGGAACTCGTCGTCGATGATCGCTGCCGCGTCGAGGCTGGTGCCGCCCATGTCCGCGGTCAGCACACGCCGGCGGCCGAGCTGCCGGCCCAGCAGGCGGGCCCCGGTGACACCGCCGACCGGGCCGGAGTTGAACATCTGGATCGGGGCCTTGCTGGTCTCCTCGACCGACAGGAATCCCCCGTGCACCTGCATGATCTGCACCCGCGCCCGCAGTCCCCGGCCGCGCAGCTCGTCGGCGAGCTGGTGGAAGTGGGACGCCACGATCGGCTTGACCGCGGCGTCCAGCGCGGTGGTGACCATGCGCTCGTACTCGCGGTACACGGGAGTGAGACGGCTGGAGAGCGTGTACGGGACGTTTGGGTGGTGGGCGTCCAGGTACTCCCCGATCGCCTTCTCGTGCGCCGGGTTGCGGAAGGACCAGAGCAGACAGACGGCGATCGCCTCCGCGCCGGCCGCCAGCACCGCGTCGACAGCGCCGGCGATCGCCTCGTCGGTGAGCGGCGCCAGCACCGTGCCGTGCGCGTCGACCCGCTCCGCGACCTCGATGATGCGGCGGCGCTCCACGATGTCCGGCGGGGCCGCCATCTTGTGCGGGTCGCGTTCGTCGGTGCGGGCCGACCGGGCGATGCGCAGGGTGTCGCGGAAGCCCTGTGTGGTCAGCAGTCCCACGGGGGCGAACTTCTGCTCGTCCACCGCGTTGGTGACGATGGTGTTGCCGAGCACGAAGCGGTCCACGGCGGCGAAGAAGTCGGCCTCGTTCATTCCCGCGCGTTCCTGGAGCACCGCCAGCGCACCCAGGATGCCGGTGGTCACGTCCTTGGTCGAGAAGGCCTTGCCCCGTACGGCGACCCCGTCGACGACCGCCACGGCGTCGGTAAAGGTCCCACCGACGTCGATGCCCACATGAAGAGTCATGCTCGCTGTCTCCTTTGACTGCGTCGGTGCTGTGCGCGCCCGGCCCGCGCAAGGCGGCCCGATGGGCGGCTCGCGCAGGCTTCCCTGCCTCGGCGCTGCTGTGGACGCTACGTGCGCCGTCACCGCGCGGCTATGTATGTTCGGTCCACTGGATTCGAACGGCCGGTGGCTCATCGGCACAGAGGGCGAGGCTCGCACATGGCGGACACTTTTCCGGTCGACGTGGTCGTGAGCCTGCTCCAGGCCGCGTCCGCCGAGCAGGAGGCGGACGTCGACGAGCTGCTGGCGACGGTGTCCCTCTCCCGGCAGGACAGTGTGCGCATCGGCCAGGAGCTGCGACGGCTGCGCGCGACCTCCGACCGGTGGCGGCGCCGTGGTCAGGAGCTGGCGGCGCTGTTCTCCTCCGCGCGTGAGCTCGCCCAGCTCCGCGACGTCGACGAGCTGCTGGGCCGGCTCGTGGAGCGGGCGCACGACCTGATGGGCACGGACGTCACCTATCTGTCCGAGTACCAGGAGGACAGCCGCGAGCTGCTGGTGCGCACGACTCTCGGGACGGTCGCGCCGTCGTTCCCGGGTCTGCGGGTTCCGCCCGGGATGGGCCTGGCCAGCCGGGTGGTCGAGGGACGCCGGCCCTGCTGGACGTCCTCCTACGCCACGATGACCCAGGCGCCGCACGACTCCGGCATCGATTCCGCCGTGACCGCGGAGGGCCTCGTGTCGATGCTCGGCGTGCCGCTGCTCGCGGGTGACGAGGTGATCGGTGTGCTGTTCGCCGCCAACCGTGTCGAGCACGCGTTCGCCCCGGAGGAGATCTCCCTGCTGTCGGCCTTCGCCGACCATGCCGCCGTCGTGCTGCAGACCGCGCGGCTGCTGGCCCGTACCCAGGACGCGGCCGACGAGACCCGCCACGCCTACGGTGAGCTCGCCCGTCATGTGGAGGCCATGGAGCGGGCCAGCGAGGTGCACAGCGAGCTCACCGGTCTGGTGCTCCAGGGCAGTGAGGCGTCGGATGTCGCCACCGCGCTCGGCCGGGCCCTGCGGTGCCGGGTGACGCTCCTCGATGTGGGGCGTCTCCAGGATCCCGTGGCCACGGCGGTCGACCGCAGCCGCCGCAGCGGCCGGTGCACTCCGACGGACGGCGGGTACGTGGTCGCCGTCCTGGCCGGCGCGACCCTGCTGGGCGCGCTGCTGCTGGAGCCGGGTGAGGTTCCCTTCGGACCGGTCGAGCTGCGCACCGCGGAGCGCGCCGCCCAGATCACCGCGCTGCTCAATCTGAAGCAGGACGCCATGATCGAGGCCGAGCAGCGGGTACGCAGCGACCTGCTCGCCGATCTGCTCTCCGCCGACCCCGAGCGCCACGCCGACCTCGCCACCCGGGCCCGCGCGCGGGGCATCCGGCTCGACGAACTGCGTTCCGTGGTCGTGGTCGCACTGCCCGCCGAACTGCGTCATGAGGCCGTCCGCGGCCTGCGCCGCGAGAGCGGACTGATCGGGGAGTACGCCGACCATGTCATCGCCCTCACCACCGACTCCGACCCGGCCGCCGCGAGCGCCTCCGTCCATGCCACCGTCGGCCGCACCGTACGGGCCCCCGTGCTGGCGGTCGGCGCGGGCTTCGCGGACCTGGACCACGATCTGCGCGCCCAGATCGAGGCGGCGTCGGCCTGTGTGGGCGTCCTGCCGGCCCTCGGACTGGACGACGCGGCCGTCACCTCCGACGCCTACCTCCCGTACACGGCGCTGTTCGGTCCCGGCGAGCCGCGCGTGGCGACGTATCTGCGGCGTGTCATCGGCCCGCTCCTGGACTGGGACGACGCGCACGCGGGCAAGCTCGTGCCCACCCTGGCCGCCTATCTCGGCAACCGGATGAGTCCGGTCGCCACCGCCCGCGCCCTCCACCTGCACAAGAACACGGTGCTGCAGCGGCTGGAACGGACGGCGGAACTCCTCGGAGCGGACTGGCAGGAGCCCGACCGGCTCTTCCGGATCACGGTCGCGGTCCAGTTGGCCCACCTCACGAGAGGTGCGTGAGCACCGGAGAGGCTTGCGCACCCGACGGGCTCGCTCCGAGGAGCGGACTCCGGACTCGGCAGGGCCGATCGTCCAGCAGATCGGCAGAGCACATGGGCCATTCACCCATACCTGTGCCGACGGAACGGAACTAGCGTCGCCTACCGCACCGAGCCGTTCGGTGACCACGACGCAGTGGAGGGGCCGCATGCCGCGCACCAGCCGTATCCAGGGTCTACGGGACCTGTCCGTCGACGCACGCCGGCGGATCGTGGCGGAGTCCGCCACCGTCGATCCGCAGCGCATCGCCGCCTTCGCCCCGCAGCACGGCCTCGGTGTCGAACTGGCCGACCACATGATCGAGAACGTGGTGGGCGTCATGGAGCTCCCCGTGGGCGTGGCGACCAACTTCGTCGTCAACGGCCGTGACGTACTCGTGCCGATGGCCAGCGAGGAGGCCTCCGTGGTCGCCGCGGCCTCGAACTCGGCGAAGGTGGCCCGCGCCCACGGCGGCTTCTTCACCTCGTCCACCGAGCCGGTCATGCAGGCCCAGGTGCAGATCATCGGTGTACGTGACCCCGAGGCGGGCCGGCTCCGGCTGCTGGAGGCACGCCAGGAACTCGTCGAACTGGCCGACGCGCAGGACCCGAAGCTGGTCGAGTTCGGCGGTGGCGTCCGTGACCTCTCGGTGCGGGTCGTTCCGTCCCGGGCCGGCACCTACGTCGTCGCCCACCTGCACGTGGATGTCCGCGACGCGATGGGCGCCAACGCGGTGAACACCATGGCCGAGGCCGTCGCCGTCCGGGCCGGCGAGATCGCGGGCGGCCGTACGCTGCTGCGGATCCTGACCAACAAGGCGGATCTGCGCCTCTCCCGGGCGCGGGCGGTCTTCGATGCCGAGGCGCTGGGCGGCGAGTCGGTGGTCGACGACATCGTGCACGCGGCGGCGCTCGCGGAGGCCGATCCGTACCGTGCGGCCACCCACAACAAGGGCATCATGAACGGCATCTCCGCGGTCGTGCTCGCCACCGGCAACGACACCCGCGCGGTCGAAGCCGGCGCCCATTCCCACGCGATCTCCCCCACCGGGCGCTACACCTCGATGTCGCGGTTCGAGAAGGACGCCGACGGAAACGTCGTCGGCACCCTGGAACTGCCGATGCCGGTCGGGCTGGTGGGCGGTGCGACCAAGCTGCACCCGGTGGCGCAGGCCTCGATCGCCCTCCTCGGTGTCACCACGGCGACCGAGCTGGCAGAGATCATCGTCGCGGTGGGACTGGCGCAGAACTTCGGCGCGGTACGTGCGCTGGCCACCGAGGGCATCCAGCGCGGGCACATGTCGCTGCACGCCCGCAACGTCGCTCTCACGGCGGGTGCGAACGCGGAGGAAGTGCCTGCCCTCGTGGCCCGTCTCGTCGCGGACAGGCAGGTCCGCGCCGACCATGCCCAGCGCGTCCTCGCCGAGATGCGGGCCGGCCGCTGACGCCGACCAGCAGGCGCACGGTGCCAACAGGCGCGCGGTGCACGGACGGGAGACTCGGTCCAGGTCCCCGTACGCCCGTCGCCCACGTCGCGCCGCCGACGCATCCATCCCCGATCCCCGGTACGGCCGCGGTGCTGCGCCCCTGCCGTGTCGACCGCGCTGCACCACCGGAGGTTTCCCAGTGACCGGCTACGGCATCGATCAGCTGCCCGGGCTCCCCGCCCGGGTCACCGTCTGCGAAGTCGGTCCCCGCGACGGGCTGCAGAACGAGTCCGCGACCGTACCGGCGTCCGTGAAGGCGGAGTTGGTGGAGCGCCTGGTCGACGCCGGGCACCGCGTCGTCGAGACCACCAGTCTCGTCCATCCGAAGTGGGTGCCCCAACTCGCCGACGCGGAGGAGGTCCTGCGTCGCATCGACCGCAGGCCGGGCGTGCGGTACCCGGTGCTGGTCCCCAACATGCGAGGCCTGGAGCGGGCCGTCGACCTCGGGGTCGACGACATCGCGGTGTTCGGTTCGGCGACGGAGAGTTTCGCCAGGGCCAACCTCAACCGGACGGTCGAGGAGTCCCTGGAGATGTTCGCGCCGGTCGTCGGACAGGCCCGCGAAACCGGGATGCGGGTGCGCGGCTACCTCTCCATGTGCTGGGGCGATCCCTGGGAGGGCGAGGTCCCGATTCCGCAAGTGGTGGCCGTGGCCACCCGGCTGATCGCGCTGGGCTGCACCGAGTTGTCCCTCGGCGACACCATCGGCGTCGCCACTCCCGGCCGGGTCGCCGCCCTGCTGGACGCCCTCACCGCGGGCGGCGTACCGGTGGAGAGCGTCGCGGTGCACTTCCACGACACCTACGGTCAGGCCCTCTCCAACACCCTGACCGCTCTGCGGCACGGGGTGACCACCGTCGACGCCTCCGCCGGCGGCCTGGGCGGCTGCCCGTACGCGAAGTCCGCCACCGGCAACCTGGCCACGGAGGATCTGCTGTGGCAGCTCGCGGGCCTCGGCATCGACACCGGAGTGGATCTGGACAAGCTCGTCGAGACGAGTACGTGGCTCGCCGATCTCCTCGGCCGGCCCAGCCCTTCCCGCACCGTCCGCGCCCTCGCCGGCGGCTGACCGACCCAGAAAGAGCACACGTATGCCTGTCAACAAGATCGTCGGGAGTGCCGCCGCGGCCGTGGCCGACATCGCCGACGGTGCCGGCCTCGCGGTCGGGGGGTTCGGGCTCTGCGGCATCCCGACGGTACTCATCGAAGCTCTCGCCGATGCCGGCACGACGGACCTCGACGTGACGTCCAACAACTGCGGCACCGACGGGCGGGGGCTCGGCATCCTGCTGGAGCGGCGGCGGATCCGCCGGATCACCGCCTCGTACATCGGCGAGAACAAGGAGTTCGCCCGGCAGTATCTCGCCGGTGAGGTCGAGGTCGAGCTGACTCCGCAGGGCACCCTCGCCGAGAGGCTTCGCGCAGGCGGCTGCGGCATCCCCGCCTTCTACACACCCGCCGGGGTCGGCACGGTGATCGCCGACGGAGGCATGCCGCTGCGCTACGGGCCGGAGGGCGAGGTCCTCGTGTCCTCGCCGCCCAAGGAGACCCGACGCTTCACCACGGAAGGCGTCGAGCGCGACTACGTCCTCGAACACGGCCTCTCCACGGACTTCGCGCTGATCCGGGCGGCCCGGGGCGATCGCTACGGAAACCTCGCCTTCCATTCCTCGGCGCGGAACTTCAACCCCCTGGCCGCGATGGCGGGACGGGTCACGATCGCCGAGGTCGAAGAGCTGGTCGAGCCCGGCGAACTCGGTCCCGACGAGGTGCATCTGCCCGGCATCTACGTCCATCGCGTCGTCGTACTGACCGCGGAACAGGCCACGGCGAAAGACATCGAGAAGCTGACGGCCCGAGAGGTGACCGCATGAGGACCCGGGAAGAGATGGCGGCCCGCGCGGCTGCCGAACTGCGCGACGGCGAGTACGTCAACCTCGGCATCGGAATGCCGACGCTGATCCCCGCGTACGTCCCCGAAGGCATCGACGTGGTGCTGCACTCGGAGAACGGCCTGCTCGGAGTGGGTGACCATCCTCTGCGCGCGGATGTCGACCCCGACCTGATCAACGCCGGCAAGGAGACGGTGACGCTGCGCCCGGCCGCCTCCGTCTTCGATTCCGCGTTGTCCTTCGGAATGATCCGCGGCGGCAAGGTCGATGTCGCCGTCCTCGGCGGCATGCAGGTCTCCGCGGCCGGCGACCTGGCCAACTGGACCGTACCCGGCCGCATGATCAAGGGCATGGGCGGAGCCATGGACCTCGTCCACGGCGCCCGCCGGGTCATCGTGCTGATGGAACACACCACCCGGACCGGCGACCCGAAGATCGTCGAAAGCTGCAGCCTGCCGCTGACCGGGAAGGGCGTGGTCGACCGCATCATCACCGACCTCGCCGTCATCGACGTCGGGCCGGACGGACTCACGCTCCACGAAACCGCACCCGGCGTCGACGCCGACACGGTCCGCGACCGCACCGCGGCGGTGCTGCACGACGCCCGGCGAACCGTCGGCTGACCCGCCCACACCCGCCGGTTCACGGTCGGGCCCGTCGACGGGACGCGGCGGAGGGCTGCGCGGGCCGCCTCGGCCGGGTGGCGGGCCCGGCGAGGCCTTTCCGTACGCGTCCCGCTGGAATCTATCGGCACGTCAGAATCTCTGCACCCACCTCTTTACAACGATGTAATCGCTGTGTTGCCATGAGCACCCACCAGCTCATGTCGCGCCGTCCGTCACACAAGGACCTCGATACGTGGGGAGCCAGCGATGCGTGCCCGGCCCATCACCTCTTTGGTAACCGCCCTGTTCGCCCTGCTGATCGGCCTGATCTGCGCTCCGCAGGCCCCCGCCACGACATCACCGACTGCGGCTGCGAGTGCGAGCGCGGCAGCCTCGGGAACCTTCCGCAATCCGCTGAACACGGGGCCCGACCCGTTCATGACGTACGCGAACGGGGCGTACCACCTCACCACCACACAGGGCGGCAGCATCAAGATGTGGCGTTCCCCCTCGCTGGGAACCCTGCTCGACGCCGAACCGATCACCGTGTGGACGGACACCGACACCTCGCGCAACCAGCACATCTGGGCAGCCGAGTTCTACCGCTTCGACAGCCGCTGGTACATGTACTACACGGCCGACGACGGAGTGGACGACCACCACCGGCTCTACGTCCTGGAGTCGGCCGGCGACGACCCGGCGGGGCCCTACCACTTCAAGGCGAAGCTGACCCCGCCCAACCACACGAACGACTTCGCCATCGACCCCGGGATCCTCCAGCACAACGGCCGGCTCTATCTCGCCTACAGCGGCATCAACGCGTACCAGCACAACGGGCTGAACATCGCGCCCATGTCGAACCCGTACACCGTCTCGGGCAACGCCGTCGCGCTGAACGGGGCGGGCGGCTGCCCGGAGGTCCGTGAGGGCCCCGAGTTCCTGTATCGCAACGGCCGTACCTGGATGACCTACTCGACGTGCGACACCGGGAAGCCCGACTACCAGGTGTGGGAGATGTCCCTGCCGAGTGGAGCCGACCCGCTGGTGGCCGGCAACTGGACCCAGCGCAGCGGGCCCGTCTTCGCACGCAACGACGCCAGGGGCGTGTTCGGTCCCGGCCACCACGCCTTCTTCCGCTCCCCCGACGGGACGGAGGACTGGATCATCTACCACGCCAAGACCACGTCGGACCTCACCTACAGCAACCGCACGACGCGCGCCCAGAAGATCGGCTGGCGAGCCGACGGCGGCCCCGACCTCGGCACGCCGCTCGCCATTGGTGCCACGCAGAACCTGCCCTCCGGTGACCCCGGGTCCGGCAACCACTGGATCAACGACGACGGCCGTTCCAGCGGCAACGGCACGGTGACGTACCAGGGTTCGTGGAACTCGGGCACCGGCTGCGCCGCGCAGTGCTTCTGGGGCGACGACCACTGGAGCGACGGGACCGGCAACACCGCAACGTTCACGTTCACCGGCACCAGGATCGCGCTGCTGTCCGTGAAGGACACCGGCAACGGCATAGCCGCCATCCGCGTCGACGGGGGCGCCGAACAGCGCGTCGACTTCTACGGCGCCATCCGGACCGGCGAGACGCTCCAGTACCTCAGCCCACGCCTGCCGTACGGCACGCACACCGTGCAGGTACGGGTCACCGGGGAACGCAACTCGTCCGCCGGGGCGGCGTTCGTGAGCGTGGACCGCGCCGAGGTCTACACGGACTGACGCGCTCTTCGCACAGCAGCTCTTCGCACAGCAGGTTCTGCGGAGCGGGCTCGGCCGGCCATCGTGACGGATGCGATCGGCCGGCATGCAGCAGCCCCTTCCAGGGCTGCTGCGGCTGCGACTGGTGCGGCTGCTGCCGGTGTCGTGGGCTGCCAGCACTGGTCGTCGGCGCTGGTTGTCAGCGCTGGTCCTCGGCGCTGGTTGTCAGCGTTGGTCGATCGCGAGTCCGCGCGCCGCGAGTTCGGCCAGGACAGGATCGCGTCGGCCCTGGAGTATCTGTCCGTTCATCTGCAGTGACTTGTTGAGCCGTCGCAACGACTTCATCTTGAGGAGGGGTCCGAGCTCGGTGAGGGCGTGGTGGCCGCCGAAGAGGAGTTCGCTGAGGTCGGGCAGGTCGACCAGCGTACTGATGTCGGTCACTTCGTCCAGGTAGCCCATGCGCAAGGACTGCAGCGACGTGAGACCGGCCAGGGGCGACAGATCCTGCCAGTCCAGGTGGGAGAGATAGAGCCGGGTCAGCCGACTGAGGGCGGGGAAATCCGTCAGCTGCGGAATCCGGTCCACGCTCAGTGCGCGCAGGTCGGGGCACGTCTCCAGGACGTCGAGCGAGTCGAGGCCCGGGGTCCGGTGGAGTGTCAGGTCGGCGACCGGGGTACCGGCCAGTCCACTGATGTCCTTGAGCGCACCGCAGTCCCGCACACCGACCTTGGTGAGCGCTGTCAGGCCGTCCAGACGGCCGAGGTCGGTGAGCGAAGGAAGACCGCTGAACTCCAGTTCACGCAGGGTCGGCAGATCACCCATGTCACCTGGGCTGCGCAGACTCTCGGTACGGCTGACGGCCAGTTCCTCCAGGGCACTGCGGGAGTCGAGGCCCGTGAGGTCCAGCAGCCCGGAACACCTGTCGAGACCCAGTCCGCGGAGGCCGGGGAGGGAGGCGAACGGGGAGAGGTCCCGGATCAGGCCCAGCCCGTCCAGATCGAGCCGGAACACACCGGCAAGGCCGGCCAGCTCAGTGACGTCCGCCAGCGCGGGGCAGTTCTCGAAGGTGATCCGCTCCAGGGAGGCCAGGGATCCGACTCCCGCGACGGAGGCGAACCGTTCGCTGTCCGCGATCCGCAGCTCCGTCAAGTGCGTCAGGGCGGAGAGTCCGTGCAGGTCGAACAGCTCCGGACAGCCCTTGACCGCCAGCTTCGTCAGACGGGGGTGGTGTCCGAAGCCGCGGAAGGACTGGAAACGGGTGCAGTCCTCGATGACCAGCTCGGAGAGGTCGGCTGCCGCGGCGATGCCGGTCAGGTCACGAAGCTGCTTGCAGCTCTCCAGGCGCAGGGAGGTGAGTGCGGGCACGTTCGTCAGGCCGGTCAGGTCCCGCACGCCCGTCCAGCCGAGATCGAGGTGGGTGAGGCGCGTCAGACCGGAGAGCTGCGCCGGGGATTTGAAGGACCGGCAGCCGCGCAGGTTGAGGTGCTCAAGCAGGGGGAAGGCCGCCGGGAAATCGATCACCGAGGCGACCCGGGTGATGCTCAGATCGAGGTGACGCAGTTGGCCGAGGGTCAGCAGCGGCTTGACGTCGGACACCGGACGGCAGCGGTGCAGGCTCAGCCGGGTGAGCCGGGTGAGGCCGCCGAGGGGGGTCAGATCCTCGACTCCCGCGCAGCCGTTCAGGTCGAGGTGGCGCAGGTCGGTGAGCGCGCCGAGTTCCGTGAGGTCGGTTATCTCCTTGCAGCGGTCCAGCGTCAGCGAGCGCAGCATGGTGAGGTGCCGCAGGCCCGACACCGAGGTCACGCGCTTCAACGTCAGCTCCGTACGGCCCTCCCGGCGGAAGGCCGGCACGAGCATGGCCGCGGCGTAGCCGTCCGGATCGCCGACCGTCGGCCACAGTCGCAGCAGTGTGTCCAGGGCGAGGTCCGCGGCCGGCGCGAAACGGGCGGCCAGCTCCAGCGCGGCGCCTTCGTCGACGACCACCACCAACTCGCGCACCGCTTTGCGAGCCTGTGCCTGACTGGCGGTGTCGAGCAAGTCGGAGAGGGCCAGGACGAGTTCGTCCGGGTTTCCGCGGCCGGTGATCGAAGTCATGGCCAGAACCTTACAACTCCGTTCCTGACGGCCCGTGAAGACCATTCACAGCCCGCCGCCCACCCGTTCGACGGCGACCTCGTCCGCCACTCCCAGGCTCAGCAGAGTCGGGAGGGCGGAGGGGTCGGGCGGCCTGTGCGCGCAACGCCACACACCCAAGTGCGTGATCGCTCACGGTGTGTAGACGGCGGTACTGCCGTACAACTCCCTCGTGAACGCGGAGATGTCCGCGCTGCGGTCGGCGCCGTTGAGGTTGTACGTCAGGAAGACTCCGTACCCTTCGCTCACGGTGCGGCGGGCGAGAGTGGTGACCGTGCTCTGCGATGTCCCGCCGATCTCGACGGCCGCCGGCGACAGTTTCGACTTGGGCAGTCCGATGCCGGGGACCTGCCAGCTTCCGTAGTACGGGTTCCAGGCGTAGTCGAACTTGGACGAGATGTCGACACCGCCGTAGGACAAACGGGACGCGGCCGGACCGATGTTGTAGAGGCTGACTATCTTGTCCGGCATGTTCGCACGGAGCGCCGTCACCAGGTGGACGAAGGAGCTGGCGTTGGGCTGTCCGGTGCCGTTGTTGCCGTACTCGGCGTACTCGTCGTCGAAGTCGATGCCGTCGAGACCGTATCTCGTCACCGTGTCCGACAGCTGCTTGGCGAACGCCGATGCCGTCTGCTGGGACGGGAAGTTGGCGAAGCCCGCCCCCTGATGGTTGCCCAGCACCGACAGGACGACCTTGATGCCCTTCTGCTGCAGCGGCCGTATCTGGGTGGCGGCGTTGTCGAGGACACGCTGCACGTTCGCGTTGAAATACAGCTGTGCCGTCTTCGTGCTCGTGTCGTAGTTGATGTTCGCCGCGAAGATCACGGCAACGTCGAAGACGTTGCCGCCACCGTTGGCGAGGGTGTACTTGCCGACGTTCAGCATGCTGTTGTTGTTGACCTCGACGTACGCCACCGCGGTCGGCCCGGCCTTCCTGAGCGCCGGGGCCGCCGTGGCGTGGGTCGTGACGGTCGAGCCGAGGGCGAGGGCCGCGACGGTCGAGAGAACGACCGCGGCTGCCTGCATCCTGCTCCGTACACGGGTGAGCATCACTGATCGGTCTCCTGTCGCATGGCCGGCACTCGCCCTGCCCGAACCCGCAGAACAAGCGCTCCGGGCCCCGACAGCAGTGTGCGATTCCTTCCCAACTTCCACTCACGTCACACTGCAACTCGCTTATTGCTGGCGGCACTTGACGACTCAGCGGTGGTCTGCATCCTCTTCGAGCGCCTTGGACACCGCTTCCTGTGATGCATTTCGGCCATCAGCGTTGTCTCGTCACTAACTGGGTCAGCGATTGTTCAACTTGACGTACAGCCATCCGTGCCCTGTGCCCTGTGTACGAGGCCGGTGTCGGTGGCTGGTGGTACCTGTAAGGCATGGAAGATGCGATGGCTCAGTTGCGTGAACTCTTTCCATCCGAGGTTCGTCGACCTCCTCTTGGCTGGGAGGCGCTTCGGTCCTGGGAGGACCGGCAGGCACTGGTGTTGCCGGAGCCGTATCGCACCTTCGTGGCAGAGGTCGCAAACGGAACGGATGAGGGGCCTCCTGACGAAGGCGGGCTGCTGCCTCTGGGAGTGAAGCCGGCCAGTTGGTCCGGATGGGAGGGGGAATGCTGGTTGAGCCCGGAGCCGTTCGACGGCACCGCCGCACGAACACCGGACCTGCCCTTCCCTCTCGAAGAGGAATGGCAGTGGGAGTACGACTACTACGACCACGCACTGCACTCCGCCTTGTTGCATCAGGTCTACCAGCGTGGCTCCGTGCTGCTGGGCAGCGACCGACCGGGTGAGTACTGGACATTGGTGGTGACCGGACCTCAACGCGGGCAGGTGTGGTGGCTCGGTGACGGATGCGCCACGCCGTACGCCGATTCCCCGCCCGAACCGCCTACCGACGGTTTCCTGCGGTGGGTGAGGCACTGGCACGCCGGACAGGGCTGGTGGCGTTCCGAGTAGCACCTACGGCCCGGCTCCCCGTTCCCGGCTCCGCCTGATCGAACTTCGGCCGCGCGGACGCATGAGGTAAGAAGGCAACCGTGACCGAACCGCCCCACACCGCCACCCAGCACGCGTTTGTCGCCCTCGCTCCGCCCGACGACGCGAAGAACGAGCTGGCGCACGCGCTGAGCCCGGCCTATGCCGCCTATCCCGACCTGCGCTGGAACCGTATCGAGGACTGGCACGTCACCCTGGCCTTCCTGGGCGAGCTGCCGGTGCAGGCAGTCCAGCTGCTTCGTTCGCCCCTCGCCGACCTGGCGGCTGCCCGCCCCGCTCTCGAACTGGCCCTGCTCGGTGGCGGACACTTCGACGAGCGCGTGCTGTGGAGCGGCATCAAGGGCGACCTCGACCAGCTGCACGAGCTGGCCGAGGCAGTACGAGCGCGGATCAAGGACTGCGGCGTCGCCTTCGCCGAGCGTCCACTGCGTCCCCACCTGACGCTCGCCCGCGCTCGCCGCTACGACATCACGTCCGTCACGGCGGCGGCCACCTGCCTCGACGGCTTCACCGGACGCCCCTGGCAGACTGAACGTCTCCACCTGGTCGGCAGCACGGTGAACGGCCACCCGGGCCCTCGGCGCTACCAGGACATCGACGCATGGACCCTGGCCGTCGCTTCAGAGGATCCGCACGCATCTGAGTTGAAGCGGGGCCAAACGGCTTCCGGCGGCACTTGGTGATCAGCTCACCCCGGACCGTTGGCGAGACATCCCAGCACAGCACAGCACTGCGCCGCGCGCGCCGCGTCGTATATGCGCGGCGACCGTACGACGACGCGCCCGCGTGGTTCGCGAAGAACGAGTCGATGAAGGCGTCGGCTTGAGTCTCATCGAAGTCGACGTTTCTCATCAAAGTCTGCCGTGACCGATGAGTTCCGTGCGGATCCGCGGTCGATACGGCTGGACACACCGAAAGCGGTGGGCCTGCGCTGGGGACGTTCCAGCGCGGGAGGAAGCAGATGGAGGCTGTGATGAGCGTCGACGACTCCGACCAGGGGCACGCGATCCGGACGGACGGGCAGAGGACGCGGGCCAGTGGTCCCAGGGTGTTGGTGGCCGGGGCGAGCATCGCGGGCCCCGCGCTGGCCCACTGGCTGCGCCGGCGTGGGGCCGAGGTGACCGTGGTGGAGCGGGCTCCCGAGCTGCGTCCGGGCGGGCAGGCGGTGGACGCGCGCGGGATCGCCAAGGAGGTCATCGCGCGCATGGGGTTGGACGCGGCGGTGCGCGCGGCGTGCACCGACACCGCCGGCGCGCACACCGTGGACGCGGACGGGCGGGTGCTGGAGACCTTCCGTGCCGAGGACGACGGTGGCGACGGGTTCATCGCGGACATCGAGATCCTGCGCGGGGACCTGTCCCAGGTGCTCTACGACGACACCCGCGACGGCGTCGAGTACGTCTTCGGTGACCGCATCTCCGGGATCGCCCAGGACGCGGACGGGGTCGACGTGGTCTTCGCGGGCGGCGACCGGCGGCGCTTCGACTTGGTGGTCGGGGCAGACGGGTTGCACTCGGAGCTGCGGACGATGGTCTTCGGGTCGCATGAGCGGTTCCTCCGCCACCTCGGGCAGGTGCTGGCCTTCTGCAGCGTGCCCAACGAGTTCGGGCTGGACCGTTGGCTGCTGGAGTACCAGGATCAGGAGTCGGGGCGCTCCGCCCTCCTGCGGCCCATCCAGGACGCCACCCGGGCGATGGCCATGTTCTACTTCGCTTCGGCCGACTTCGACGTCGACCACCGTGACGTCGCAGCGCAGAAGGCCCTGCTGCGGGAGCGGATGACGGGCCTGGGCTGGTTGACCCCGGACATCCTCGCGCACCTGGGCGACACTCCGGACTTCTACCTCGACCAGGTCGCCCAGGTGGTGATGGACCGCTGGTCGAGTGGACGGGTGGTGCTGCTCGGGGACGCGGCGTTCAGCTCGTCGCCGATGTCCGGGCAGGGCACCGGGCTGGCACTGGTCGGCGCCTACGTACTGGCAGGAGAGCTGGCCGCTGCCGGATGGGACCCCGCCTCCGGGTTCGCCCGCTACGAGACGCTGATGCGCTCGTACGTCGAGGCCAATCAGGAGATCGGCAGGTTGAACGCCCGCAGCCGCGACATCCCCGGACCGGACGCCGAACCGCTCCCGGACTTCACCGGCGAGTGGTTCACCGAGTTGGTCGGGCGCGCGATCAACGGCGTCGAACTGCCCGACTACGCGGGAGTACCGGACTCCGCAGCCCCGGCGAAACCACCGATCACTCCATCGGTTATCGCATAACGAGTCGAGAGGGACCGCTGCCGGGGGCCTGCCAGTCCCCTACCAGTGGTGCTGGCCACCTCTGCAGGAGGCGGTCGAGATGGCTGATGTCTTGGGTTGCAGGCCGCGGTGGCACCCGGATGCCCGGATGCTGCGCTTCATCACGACGCCCCTCCCGGTGCAGCTCACCCATCAACCACCGTGCGGTCGGTTCGGCACAGCCTTGGCATTCTCAGCGGCGGCCGTCGCGACGATTGCCAGGTCCTCGCCCGAGTAGCCGACGCGGCTCAGCACGGCCAGGGATTGGTTCGTCGCCAGCGTGCACAGCGCCAACTCGGCCGCCGACTCCTCACCGGCCCCCGCCGCCGACAACGCCTCCTCCAGCCTCGCCCGCAACCCGTCGATCGTGGCGCGGACCATCGCCCGCCCCTCCACGTCGAGCGCCGGAAACTGCGTTGCCGACACTGTGAGCAGGCAGCCGTCCGGGACCGTCGGGTCAGCGATGCGGTTCAGGGCGACCTGCAGGAAGGCGGCCACAACGTCACTCGGGCTCGCGTGGGGGCCGGACAGCGCGCGCTCGTACAAGGGCTGGTAGGCCTGCGCGTACCGCAGGAGGCTTTTGCGGAAGAGGGCGCTCTTGTCGCCGAAGGTGCCGTAGAGCGATCCCCGTCCCAGGCCCGTGCCCTCGGTCAGGCGGTCGATCGACGCCTCCGAATAGCCCCAGCGCCAGAAGACGTGCATCGCGCGTCGTAGTGCCTCGTCCACGTCGAATTGCTTACGGCCTGCCATGTCCGTCAGCCTACACATCTTGTATCGATCGTTCAAAGATGCGTAAGGTCTCCCGCATGACAAGCATGAGTTCGCTGCGGCTGCCCGACGGGTTCCTCGACGTCTTCACCAGCCGGCTCGTGGAAGTGAACGGGGTACGGCTGCACGCGGTCACCGGTGGACACGGCCCGGCGCTGCTGCTGATCGGCGGGTGGCCCCAGACCTGGTACGCCTGGCGGGAGGTGATGCCCGCGCTCGCCCGTGAGCACACCGTCGTCGCCGTCGACTCGCGCGGGGCCGGGCTCTCCGACAAGCCCGACGACGGGTACGACGCCGGAACACTGGCCGCCGACCTGGTCGCGTTGATGTCCGCCCTCGGGCACGACCGGTTCGACGTGGTCGGCCACGACATCGGTACGTGGACCGGATACGCCCTCGCCGCCGATCACCCCGAGCAGGTGGGCCGACTCGGCATCCTCGAAGCGGTGATCCCCGGTCTCACGCCGTCCCCGCCGTTCTTCGGCCCGGCCGCGGTCAACCTCAGGCTCTGGCAGTTCGGCTTCAACCGGCTCACCGACCTCAACGAGGAACTGGTCCGGGGACGCGAACAGCTCTTCTTCGGCTGGCAGTTCGCCACCAAGGCCGCCACACCGACCGCGATCCCCGCGTACGCCGTCGATGTCTACGTCGACGCGATCACCGCGGATCCCCGCGCGCTGCGGGCGAGCTTCGCGTACTACCGAGCGCTGGACGAGACGATCGCGCAGAACGAGCGGCGCGCCAAGACCCGGCTGAGGCTGCCGGTGCTCGGCGTCGGCGGCGCGCTGTGGAGCGGCGAGAATGCCGCCCACACGATGCGGCTGGCGGCCGACGACGTCACGAGCGTCGTCCTCGACGACTGCGGCCACTACCCGGCCGAGGAGCAGCCGGCACGGCTCGTCGAGGTCCTGGAGGACTTCCTCGTGACCGACCGATAGCGGGCACGCCACCCGGCTCAACTGCACGCACACAGGCGGGGCTTCGCACACTCCGCTCCGCCGTGGAGCAGGCCTTCGCCCTCCTCCACCGTTCGACCCGCCGGAGGCATCGCACCCTTTGGCCGCGCCTATGCCCGCGCCTATGCCCATGCCTTTGCCTGCGTCTGTGTGGAGCAGCTCCGAAAACGATTCGGGCGGTGGGCCCGGGGGGTTAGGGGGGGCCCGCCCCAGCAAAGAACGCGGGCGGGCAAAGCCAGAAAAAATCTTTATTGATGATCGTGGTTATGTATGGCCGATATT